>SOIA01000035.1 GCA_004378665.1 Candidatus Aminicenantota bacterium | reverse complement strand
AGACACTATGTTGGGGAAGGCCATAAAAGCATTGGCGATGTCCCCGATGTACCAGACGATGTTCAGGTGAGGTCCCTGGATGTTCGCACCGATAAAGAGCAGGACGATGAAAGCAATCCTGTAGGGAAAGATGATCCGGACACCGAATATGTATTCAAGACACTTTTCCCCGTAGTAACACCATCCCAGGAGTGTTGAATAGCCAAACAGGAAAGAGCTCAGGGCAATGATGTACCCTCCAAAAGGGATGACAGAATCAAAGGCCGCGGCTGTCAGCTTCGTTGAAGTGAGTCCTTCGGATGCGCCAAAGACCGATGTTTTAAGATACATCCCCGTGATGACGATGGTCAGGGTTGTGAGGGTGTTGACGACCAGGGTGTCGATAAAGGTCCCGGTCATGGCGATCAAGCCGTTCCGGGAAGGGTCCGAGGATCTTGAAGCGGACTGGGCGATAGCGGCCGAGCCCAGTCCAGATTCGTTGGAGAGGAGTCCTCTCCGAACACCTACGCTGATAACCATCCTTAAGGAGGCTCCAACCATACCTCCACCAACAGCTTTGACGGAGAAGGCGGCCTTGAATATGACGGCAAAGGCTTCAGGAAGATTAAGGATGTTCGCTCCGATGATGACTAGAGCTCCACCGAAATAAAAGAGAATCATGGTTGGAACCAGCCGCTCGGACACCGCGCCGATTCTTTTGATCCCGCCCAAAATAACAGCCCCGACCATGGTGAAAACGACGAAGCCCGTCAGCCAGAAGGGGACTCCGAACTGGTCGTTGAAGACCAGAGCCATGGAATTGGACTGGGCCATGTTTCCTGTCCCGAAAAGGCAGGTGAAGGCCCCGCAGATCGCAAAAAACATGCCCATGAATTTGGCCAGCTTTACGTTCTTGATGCCGTGCCGGGCGTAGTACATGGGTCCGCCGGACATTTCTCCTCGTTTATTCTTGATGCGGAATCGGACTCCCAAGAAGCCTTCGGCGTATTTGGTGGCCATGCCGATAAACCCGAAGATCCACATCCAGACAGGCGCTCCTGGTCCACCTGTGGCGATGGCCGTGGCCACGCCGGCCAGGTTTCCGTTGCCGACAGTCGCGGCCAGTGCGGTCATCAAGGCTGCGTAAGGCGAGATATCCCCTTCTTCCTTTTCCGATTTATCTTTCCTCATCGCTCCGCGGAGGACCATCTTCAAGGACAGAATGAGTCGTCGGACCTGGATAAACCGGGTGAGTACGGTGAGCATGACCCCGATCAAAAAGAGGAGGACGACCATCAACGGGAACCACATGAAGTCGCTCGTTTCTTTGGTGAAAACAAGAACTTTATCCAGCAGTGAGGGAGTGATGAAGAGAATGAGTTCGAGGGTTTCGTCCTCTTCTGTGATCTCGATCTCTCTTCTCTCTCCTCCTGCCGGTGTGGCGCTGTAGATGTCTACCCAGAGGATGTATTTTCCGAGTTCAATATTCTGGAAAGTATAGTTACCCTGCTTATCGATTTTAGATTCGAAGCGATATTCCATCCCAAGAGGCTCGAGCAATACAGAGCCATGAGTGTACGGCTCTCCCTTAGTGGTTTCGTTAACTTGGCCTTTGATTTCGGCTGCATTTAAGTAAGAAAATCCGGATATTAAGAAAATTAAGAAAATGATGGCAGAGACTTTTTTCTTCATGGTGTCATTTATCCTCTGAGCGTTTTAATAAAATAGAGAATGAACAGGATGGCTATTGGGGTGAGAAACATCAACGAGAAGACCCAAATGAAGCGCAGTCTGAAACGCGGATTTCCTGATGCGATTTCCTTGATTGCCTTTTTCCAACCCCATATGTAGCCCACAAAGACACAGATGAACAAAGCGCCGACAGCCAGGGAGATATTGCCGAAGGCGAAAGCAATAAAGCCTAAAAATTTGATCTTGGTGAAGAACTCCACGGCTCCTGTGGAGAGGGCGGACGGGATTCCGAGGATAAAGGTGAAGATCCCGATCACCCAGACTGCCTTCTTTCTCGACCAATTCTTCTCGTCAACCAGATAAGAGACTGGGACTTCGAGAAGAGATATGGTCGAAGTCAGAGCGGCAACGGTGAGAAGAGTGAAAAAAAGAATCCCGAAAATGTATCCACCAGGGAGTTTTGATAGTATGAGAGGGAAAATTTGGAATGCCAGGCCCTCTCCTCCGACATCTACAGGTTGTCCGAAGGAAACGAGAGTCGGGAAGATAATCAACCCTGCAAGGAGGGCAACGAAGGTATCAGCAAAGGAAACCCACCCAGCGGATGAGACGAGATTGTCCGATTTGGAGATGTAGCTGCCGTAGGTGATCATCGTTCCCATGCCCAAACTGAGCGAGAAAAATGCCTGGCCGACAGCGAACAGGATCACCGTGCCGTTAAGCTTGGAGAAGTCGGGGTTGAGATAAAAGGAGAGGCCCTGTCCGGCTCCGGGAAGAGTGAGGGCTCTTACTGCGAGCAGCACGATCAGCAGGAAAAGAGCGGGCATCAGGATTTTTGTCCATTTCTCGATACCCTTCTTGACTCCCTTGGAGATGATGAAGATGGTCAGCCCCATCATCAGAGCGAAGAAAATGAAAACCTGGAGGGGATCGGAACTGAAATCTGTGAATATTTGATTCGACATTTCCGCCGTGAGCTCTCCTTGGAAAGCTCCGGAGACTGCTTTAAAAACGTATCCAGCGGCCCACCCCGCCACGACCGCATAAAAAGACAGGATGAATACTCCGGTTAAGATTCCCAGGTAGCCGATGAATTTCCAGGGTGAACCGGGCTTGATGTGGTCGATAGCACCGACAGGATTCCTCTGGGAGTGTCGGCCGAGTGTGAGCTCTGCCAGCATCACCGTGAATCCGATGAAGGCCACAGCCAGGATGTAAACCAAAACGAAAACCGCTCCGCCGTTCTGACTGACTACGGTGGGAAACCGCCAGATGTTGCCCAACCCGATGGCTGATCCCGTCGCGGCGAAGATGAAAGCGACTTTGGAGCCCCAGATCCCTCTTGTGGTTGCTTCCTGGTTCTCCATTTTTCAGTCTCCTTTATCCTTGCATTTAAAATTTTCCATATTTATCCGTATCTTTTACCATAAACAAAAAATATTGTAAAAGATAATTCTGTCAGGGGGAAGCATCTTTATTTCCGTGATAAAGAGACAGTCAGGCAAACTGATTCGTCA
>SOIA01000349.1 GCA_004378665.1 Candidatus Aminicenantota bacterium | reverse complement strand
ACAGCAAATATCTTTCTGTCAAGGAATTGTGGGACTGAACATGATCGTTTACACAAAGATTTTTCAGCACTGTACGCCGGTCCAGGTATTTTTCTGGCACATCTCTAACAGGAGGGAAAGTCTGAGGTGCCTTGACAATGGAAAACCAATCTTGAATAATCCGTTGCTATGCAGTGCGTCGGACTTTAGTGCGGCAGACATTCGATGAGAAAGTGGCTATTTCTACTGCTGATAATCGCGGTTTTGTATGCTGTGTCCAAGTTGGGCGTCAAAGAACAGGGGAAAAGATACCCGATCTTCAAGCGAATTTCCGAGACCATCACAATTATGGTTTGGGCGCTGCTTGTTGCCTATATCCTGTCTTTTCTCTACTGGCTCTACACAATTATTTTCAAGTGATTCACCGGCCTCTAACAATCATGAGAGGTGTAACTCTGGATGTGGGGGCTTTGATTTTCTGATTGTTAATACTATAATCCTAATGATTATGGGGAGTTCAAATGGAAAAAATAATTAATTTTAAACTGAATGGAAAGGATGTGCGCCTGACTTCCTCTCCAGAGCGCATGCTTTTATGGGTCTTGCGCTCTGACCTTGAACACACCGGGACAAAATACAGCTGCGGAGAGGGATTTTGCGGGGCATGTACCGTGCTCGTGAATAACGAAGCGGTCTTGTCTTGCCAATATCCCATTCAGGATGTGAGTGGAAAAGAAGTCATGACCATAGAAGGGCTTCAACAGAACGGAAAACTCCATCCTCTACAGACAGCATTCATGCAGCACAATGCACTTCAGTGTGGATTTTGCACTCCGGGGATGATCATGGGGGCCTACAGTCTGTTATTGAGGAATCCTCAACCCTCCTCCAGGGAAATCGTTGAGGACCTGGAGGGGTATCTCTGCCGCTGCGGAAGTTATAACCGCATCGTCCCTGCCATCCAAACCGCAGCACGGACGATGAAAGGACAGAGATCATGAAAGACGACGAATATATTCCGTTTAATGAGGAAAAAGGCACAGAATCCATCAAGCTCGACCGCCGGGAATTTCTCAAGCTCCTGGGAGGAGGAATCATCATCTCTTTCTCGGTCGGCGATCTTTTTGCCCTCCAGCAGAGGCGGAGAGGCAGCGGATATCCTGAGGATTTCAATGCTTATCTCAGGATCGGAGAAGATGGAAGGATCTCCTGCTTCACCGGCAAGATCGAGATGGGGCAAGGCATCATCACCTCACTCGCCCAGATGCTGGCTGAAGAGCTTGATGTATCCTTGAATAAAGTCGATATGGTCATGGGGGACACCGCACTCTGTCCCTGGGATGCCGGGACCTTCGGTTCCAGGAGCACAAAATATTTTGGCCCTCCTTTGCGCCAGGCCGCAGCAGAGGCCAGGGCCGTTATGATTCAGCTGGCTGCAGAACATCTCCGCACATCTCAGGAAAATCTGACAGCAAAGGATGGGATGATCCTTATGCGCAAAAATCCGGAGATAAAGGTCTCCTATGCTCAGCTTGCAAAAGGAAAAAAGATCGAGAGACACCTCGAGAAAAAACCGCAGATCAAACATTATTCAAAGCACACCATTTCGGGTAAACCGGCAGACCGTTCGGACGGAAGACAGAAGGTTACCGGAGAGGCTAAGTTTGCAGGGGACATCCGTTTGCCTGGAATGCTTTTTGCCAGGATATTGAGGCCCCCGGCTCATGGTGCCAAGTTAAAAAATGTGGACACCTCTGCCGCTGAACGAATCAAAGATATTCAGATCATACGAGATAATGATATGATCGCCGTCCTCCACAGGCACCGCGATGTCGCAGACAAAGCCTTGGGATTGATCAAAGCCCAGTTCGAGCCGTCCACATCCAAACTGGACAACACAACCATATTCAATCATTTAAAAGATACTGCCTCCGACGGAAGTGCCGTAACAGAAGCAGGGAATCTGGATGCGGGAAAAGGCCTGGCCAGCAAGACATTCGAAAAGGCGTACTTCAATCATTACGTTGCCCACGCTCCGTCGGAAAACCACACGGCCGTAGTAAAAATTGAGGGGGATAAAGCCACAGTCTGGGCTTCTACCCAGGCTCCCTTCAGGGCTCAGGGAGAAATCGCCCGGGTTCTGGGATTCCCTTCCCAGAATGTCCGCGTGATCACTCCTTTTGTCGGGTGTGGATTTGGAGGGAAAAACCAGGGGCCGCAGATAGTTGAGGCCGCCCGGCTGGCCAAATTGAGCGGCAAGCCGGTGCAGGTCGCCTGGAGCCGGAAAGAGGAATTCTTTTATGACACCTTCCGGCCGGCCGCCGTTATAGAAATCAAGTCCGGTCTCAGCAGCTCAAACCAGATCGTCTTCTGGGATTATCACAATTACTTCGCCGGCAGCAGAAGCTCTCAGCCTTTCTACAACATCCCTCACCACCGTGTTCTTTCCTACGGAGGTTGGGGAGGTAGAGGAGGCGGTGGAAGCGTTCATCCCTTTGGTGTTGGCGCCTGGCGAGGCCCGGGAAGCAACACCAATGTATTCGCCATCGAATCTCATATCGATGTTATGGCTGAGGCCGCGGGGATGGATCCCCTGGAGTTCCGGCTGCATAATTTGACAGATGATAGGATGAAGAGGGTTCTGCGAGCCGCCGCGAAAAAGTTTGGACACTCATTTTCGAAAGCACCCAGCGGGAAAGGATACGGGATTGCTTGCACGGATTATCTGGGCACGTACCTGGCCACAATGGCAGAGGTCAATGTTGACAAGAGGACGGGAGAGATCCGGGTGGATCGTGTGGTATGCGCTCAGGACACGGGCGAAGTGATCAATCCGGAAGGAGTCAGGATGCAGATCGAGGGCTGCATCACCATGGGACTCGGATACTGTTTGACCGAAGAGATCCGTTTTAAAGACGGAAGGATTTTGGATGAGAACTTCGATACCTACGAGATTCCCCGTTTTTCCTGGCTGCCGAAGATAGAAACCGTGCTTGTGGATAATCCGGAAATGCCTCCCCAAGGGTGTGGAGAACCGGCTATCACTTCAATGGGCGCTGTGATCGCCAATGCGGTCTATGATGCCATAGGTGTCAGGTTATTCGTTCTTCCGATGACACCGGCCCGGCTTAAAGAGGCCCTGAAAAAAGAGCAGAATGTTGCCGGCGATAAAAACCGGAGCATTCCTTTGCCGACAATATCCTGAATTTCTCCTTCGATTACTTCAGCT
>SOIA01000147.1 GCA_004378665.1 Candidatus Aminicenantota bacterium | reverse complement strand
TCAGCCTCCGGAAAATAGATGTTTATCGTGAGGCAGGAAAAGCAGAAAAGAAGAAGCACGCTGGCTGAAACGAATTTCAAAGATTTTAGTTTCATTGTCACACTCTCCCTAATAGTATTTTTATCCTGAGTTACTCATAACTCATAGTATCGGCAGATGTTACGGATAATCTACACTTATTATATCACAAATCCTTTTTTTGAGTTGTTGCTCCCTCAGACTGACCGATCCTCTCGAGTCGGCCCATCATATCTCTGAATCGGATTCGGTTCTTCGGTTTTTTATTTACCACACTGATTCCAAAAAGCCAAGACCTTTTGACCAGATACTCCACTCCCTTCTCCCTGATCGTGCCCCTGAGGGTGAACGAATCATTCTTCAGTGAGCAGTAAATTCCGATCTTTTCATACCCGAACTCGGATACGAACCGTGTGAATCCTTTGTTTGGAGCGATAGCGGAACTCTCTCCTGAACTGATTATCGACAGGTCATTGACCGCTCCCAGACTGAACTTCTGAGGCACACCTTTAGTCTTGACAGACTCCAAAAACAGGATGAAACTTTCCGGCTGGCCGTAAGAAATCGCCAAATCTATAATCTCTCCCTTCAAGATGCCCGTCACTTTCCCAAAAGGAATGGTGTTCGTGAGCTGTTCTAAATTCAGGTCGTCAAACTTCACGTTGCAGGAAATCGTGCGGTTCTTTGTGAAGGGCTTTGTGGCCTTGATGTCTTCGACCAGGATCGTCGTATCAAAAATCTCCACCTCGGCCTTTCCTTCGGTGATAATCTCATCGGGACTCAATTCCACTCTGGGAAAATCCATCAGGACAGTCCCGCTCAGGCTGAGCTGTTCAGATTGGACGGGAAGCTTAGACAGGTCCAGATCTCTCAAAGAAAACGAGAGAAGGCCGTTGATGCTCGGAAGTTCAGGGTCTATGGTCAAGACAGACTTCCCCAGTTCAGCTTTTCCGCCGAATACATCCAGTATCAAGGGTTCAATCACGAACCTGTTTTTTCCTGCGTGCAGATCGAGCCGAAAAGGGTCAAAAGAAAGATAGGGAGTCTCAAACTTTTCAATGCTCAAATACCCATCCTCTAAAGCCGTCTCTTGCGCACCGCCATTACCAGCCGAACTTTCATAATTAAAAGGAATGTCGACCTGTATTCCGTCGATCAGGAGGTTTTTTTCTTGATTGATTACTGATCCATCCTTGATCCAGAACCGTCCGTCCAGTGACAGATAATTATTCTCCATTCTCAAGTTGACCTGCGCTTCTGCATCGCCTCCTAAATCCAACGCATACTCTTCGATCGGCGTTCCCTGAGAAGCAAACACGAACAGGGAGCCGAGGTCTAATTTGGTGGCCGTCATCCGTAAATCCACAAGCAAAGCATCTTGAAAACTCATCCATCCACGGACATCTATCTTCCCTTCAGAAAAAAGCGAAGTCTCCGCTGTGAAATCATCGAGCTTCTGGAGCGGAATGTGATAGACGCCGGACATCTTCATACGGAAAGGGCTCTGACTCCAGTCCACGTAGTATGCATTCCAGAGAGATTCCCCCTGGGAAAGGTCCACATCGGCCATAAACTCTATCTGCTGCTTGGATAAATTGTATTTCCCTTTGAAATTAACCTCTTGCTGGAGAGATTCGCTCGCAAAGGTGAAAGACGAATTGTGGAATCCTCCTCCAGATAAGCCTATCGTTCCCGAGAAATCCCATTCCTCCCCGGCTTCCAAAGACTGACTCATGCTGATATCGAAATCAAACTGCCCCATGGGTCCCAGATCCAACACACTTCCGGGGATGAAGGAGGAAAACAGGTTCAAAAGTTCTGCGGAGTCCAATTTCGTGCTTTTCAAACGGACAGATTTCTCGCCTTGAGGCTGAAGGTCAACAAACGCATTAATCTCGATTGGAGCCAGCGGAGGGAATTGGAATTCCAACCGGTCCAAGTTCGCTTTTTTTCCGGTGATATCGATCCGACCTTGCCCATCGAACCCAACCTTGTCCAGCTCCACCTTCTTGTCCCCCGAGACAAACGAGAGCCCCTTGAGGCTCCCAATGAGCCGGGAGACATCCACAGAAGCACTCGTCCCATCAAAAGAGAGTCCGAGAGTGACCTCCTGTATGCTCAGGTCGTCCCGCGACAGACTCCCCTCTTCGATGTCCAATGACCCGGACAGTCTCATCTCCGGGAGTGGACCGCTCACTTTGAATTCTCCTGAAACCGCACTACCAAATGCGAATGCGGGAGTCTCACAGCGAATTTGGGTGGGCTCGATTCTCACCATCCCCTTGAAATCTGTTTTCTTATCCAAGGGAGTGCCGACGGACTGGTATTCGCCTTCCAGATAAACCGAGCCTTCTATGGCAAATGATTCTATCTGTGGAGGAATATAGGGTTTCAGATAAGGCTCGAATAATGCATAAGCCTTCATCAAATCTTGTAAGTAGATCCGCACTGAAGAAACGACCGAGGATACCTCGCTCATATCCAGATTGAGGGAAGCCGAAGCATCCAGAAGCGAAGGAATACTCAGCTCCAAGCGGGAGAAAGTCATGATCTTTTTATCCAGAGGGAATTCCCCTTTCATCTTCAAAGCGACCTCTGGCAGCTGAAGAGTTTTACCTTTGAATTCAAACTTCGAGGGGCGGAGCATCATATCTCCTTCGAAATAGGGCTGCTCCCGCAAGGAGAATTTTCCGGATGATCGAAACGAGGTTTCCAACATGAGTGCGTGGGAAGGACTGTCCACTCCAATCTTCTCACTGCTCAAAGAATAGACATATTCCCCCTCTATTGCTGAATCAGATAAAACGAAACCGCATCCTTCGAGTGTGGCACTGTTTGTGGGAGTGATGTACTGGACGGAAAAATTCTCTAAATTCAATTCCTCCAAATTGCTCAACACGTCCGAGATTTGACGCATGTACATCTGATAATCAATCTCTTCTTCTACCACTTCTTTAATAAGGATACGGCAGGTCACACCTTTCACGTTGAGGAATTCGAGATAGGGCCTTTTCTTTCTGATCAATCGACCCAGCTGGCCTCTCAAGTTCAACTCATCGAAAGACACATCCACTTCCATTCCTCCGATTTCCTGGAAGACCTTGACTGAATCGGCCTGGACGTTCAAGGGGAAAAGGCCGTAATCGAGCTTTCCGATGGACAGCTGGATACCGCTTTTAGCTATGGTCTTCTCCAGATATTTCTTCACGAA
>SOIA01000215.1 GCA_004378665.1 Candidatus Aminicenantota bacterium | reverse complement strand
GAGGAACCATGCCCGCTCGCCTCCGGATGGCTTCCTAACCAGATTGCCTGACTTCAGTTGACATAAAGATAGTCGTATGTTAAAGTTAGATTCCCTCATTTTCTCATAAGACAAAATATTAGAGGTAGAAAAGATGTTTGCTGTTATTGAAACAGGCGGAAAACAGTATAAGGTTCAAGAAGGCGATGTTCTTGCCGTTGAAAAACTCAACTTGGAGGAAGGCCAGAAAGTCACTTTTGACAGGGTTCTTCTCGTAGACGAGCAAGGTGAAACGCTGATCGGGACTCCTCTTGTCAAGGACGCTGTTGTGAAGGCAGAGATCGTAGAGAATTTCAAGGACAAGAAAGTCATCGTTTTCAAGAAAAAAAGAAGGAAACAGTACAAGAAGAAAAAAGGACACCGCCAGGAGCTCACACGGGTGAAGATCGAGCAGATCGTTTCCAGCTTAAAAGCGGCCTCAAAGACAAAGCCGGCTGAAGAAGTCAAAAAGGAAGTCAAAAAACCAACTCCAAAAGTCAAGACAGAAGTGGGTGCACCAAAGGCCAAAGAGGTGAAAAAAGAGACTCCGAAAAAAGAAGAAAAAAAGGCTCCGGTCAAAAAGGTGTCCGAGCCAACTGCGAAATCCGAGACAGTTAAATCCACAAAACCAGCAGCGAAGCCCGCTGTGAAATCCTCAACAAAGGCCAAGACAAAATCCTTAAAAAAGGAGAAATAAAATGGCGCATAAAAAATCAGGTGGAAGTGCAAAGAACGGAAGAGAAAGCCATTCCAAGAGGCTGGGAGTCAAACGCTTTGCTGGAGAGTATGTCACGGCTGGTTCCATCCTCGTGCGCCAGAGAGGCACACCATTTAAACCTGGAAGGAACGTGGGAAGAGGGAAAGACGACACTCTCTTTGCCAAAATCACAGGAACTGTCGAGCATGAGAAAAAGGGCAGAAAAGCCAAGTTCGTCTCCGTGATTCCTGCCTAAGGAGGTCCAGGCTCCGCTTAATATGTTCGTTGACCAGGTCAAAGTCACCCTCTGTGCAGGTAAAGGCGGTAACGGCTGTGTGAGTTTTCGGAGGGAAAGGGGGGTTCCGCGAGGCGGCCCCGATGGCGGCCGAGGAGGAGATGGAGGAAGCATTAACTTGGTTTCGGACGAGAACCTCCACACCCTTGCCTTTTTTCGGTTTCATCCCATCAACAAAGCTCGAAGAGGAGCTCATGGAGAAGGAGGAAACCGTCAGGGCAAAAGAGGAGAAGACCTTGAACTCAGGGTTCCAGTCGGGACCATTGTCAGAGAAGAGGATAAAGAAGACATACTGTTTGATTTTATATCTCCTGGCGTAAAATACTTGATCGTCAAAGGCGGTAAAGGCGGCAGGGGCAATGCTTCCTATGCCTCGTCTCTCCATCAAGCCCCCAGGGAATCGGAGGAGGGCCAAGCAGGGGAAGAAAAAGAGTTTATCCTTGAGCTCAAGCTCATCGCCGATGTCGGATTGGTCGGTTTTCCGAATGTGGGAAAGTCCACTCTGATCTCCAAGATTTCTGCGGCCAAACCAACCATCGCAGACTATCCTTTCACGACTCTTGTCCCGAATTTGGGCGTCGTGGATGTGGATGAGTTTCGGAGTTTTGTCATCGCGGATATTCCCGGATTGATTGAAGGGGCTCATCTCGGGCACGGCTTGGGCATACAATTCCTGAGGCATGTGGAAAGGAACAAAATCCTGCTCCACCTCATCGATGTGTCCCCGTATACGGGGAGGGATCCTATCCAGGATTTTAAGACCGTCATGAAAGAACTCGAAGCGTTCAGCCCGCGATTGGTCAAAAGACATCAAATCCTGGTTGCGAACAAGATCGATTTACTTAAAAATGAGAAGGATGGGTTAAAGGATGCGGAAAAACTGGCAAGAGATGAAGGGCTTCCGTTTTTTGCGATTTCGGCACTCAAGGAAAAAGGATTGCGCAAATTGGTGAATGAAATAGCCATGACTCTGGATCAATTAAAGGAGAAGTCAGATTAAACTCATGAAGGAAGAGAGAATCGGACTTTTTGGAGGCACGTTCAATCCTATCCATTCAGGACACCTGAGGGCCGCGGAGATCGTTCAAAAAAGGCTGGACCTTGATAAAGTGCTCTTTATTCCTTCTTACATTCCCCCCCATAAGAATTCCGCGAAGATCGCATCTCCTGCACACCGAATGAAAATGGTCGAACTGGCTTTACATTCGCATCCTCATTTCATCCCTTCCTCCATCGAGGTCGATGCGGAAGAGAGGTCATATTCGATCATCACCTTGGGGAAGATTAAGAAGCTCTACCCGAATTCTCGGATATTCTTTATACTCGGCATCGACGCTTTTTTAGAGATCGATACATGGAAGAATCATGAACAAGTGTTGGAGCAGTGTTTTTTTGTGGTCATCAGCCGGCCTGGATTTCGCCTGGAAGAGGCCGAGGCAGTCGTCCAGGGCATCTCTCGAGAAATAATGTGTGAACTCTCTAAATCTGAAAATATCAATGATGATATGCTGCGCACTCGGAGAATTTTCCTTGTGCCGATTGACGCTTTGTATATCGCATCCACCAACATCCGGGAGAAAATCAAGAGAGGCGAATCCATTCAAAAAATGGTTCCTGATGAAGTGGACGCTTATATTCAAAGAAACAACCTTTATCAGAGTTAGACCATGACCGAAGAGATATCGAAAAAAAGAACAACCAAAAGGAGCCTCCCGTCCGAAGTGAAGGCCTCAGTCAAAGCCAGCCTGGAGAAAATGAGCGAGGAGCTCGTGGTCCTGGATTTGAGAGGAATCGCATCCTTTACAGATTTTTTTATCATTATGCACGGAAACTCCTCCAGGCAGAATACGGCTATCTACGAGAGTGTTAAGAAGGAGATGAAAAAGCAAAAAATCAAGCCCTTGAGTGTAGAAGGCAGAGAGCGTGCGGATTGGATCTTGATGGACTTCGGGAGTTTCATAGTGCATGTCTTTTCCAAAGAGGCAAGGGAATACTACTCCCTGGAAAAACTATGGGGAGATGCCCCTAAATTTTCCTTTTAATTTTTCTCAAAAAAAATATTGACAATCTCCTTTTTAATCACTATTGTTATGGACAATTTTTTAAGAAGTGAGCGTATTTTAGATAAAACGGGATGGATTCAGTCGTTGCTTGAAAAATACTTTAAAAATGATTATATTATCTGTCTCTTTCATGAGTGTAAGGAAATGAGTTCTGTTGAGTTAGCG
>SOIA01000138.1 GCA_004378665.1 Candidatus Aminicenantota bacterium | reverse complement strand
CTCAAGATCTCCACTAAATCATCATATTCCTCGAGCGATTTCTTGTAATCCGGAGGCTCGGAATAATTCAATTCTTTCCATTGAGCCTGGATGTTTTTCTGGCTTATGAACGCATCTCTCGGATGTTTGAGCAGGAGACTTCTTATCTGATTCACTTCGGATTGGGAACCAAATTTCATGGGCTTAACCTCAAAGCTTATTATAGGTAGAAAATTCGATCTTTTGTAGGGAAAATCCTTTTTCTCAGAGTCTTCCTTGACACCTCATTCTTCCATCTTTAGAATAAAGGACTATTTTTTTAATTGAATAAGGAATAAATAGAATGCTCGAAGAGAGGAAAATCGAGTTATGAAAAAAGAGCTCCTGCCTGGATGGGCACTGATGCTCGCTGTTGGAACAGCAGCCTTGCTCCTCTCAAAACTGGTTGTGATCGGAGGAAGAAACCCGCTAGAGGCAGCAGCTCTCGCCATTCTGTTCGGCATTCTTTTGAGAAATATCGGTCTGGTACCTAAGATTTGTCATCCGGGTATAAAGGCTTTTGAGAAGATTCTTATACTTGGTATCGTCCTCATCGGCGCTTCTTTCGATTTCAAGACAATCGGATCTCAGGGAATCAAAATGCTGGTTATTATTCTCACGACAATGTCCGTGAGTTTTTTTGTGATATATTTTCTTGGCAAGATGTTCAAGCTCCCGATTCCCCTTGCAATGCTTCTCTCTGTGGGAACGACTATCTGTGGAGGATCGGCCATAGCTGTTACGGCTCCTCTTATCAAAGCCAAAGAAGAAGAGACTTCCTACGCCATCGGGACCATTGCACTCTGGGGACTGATTGCCATCTTGTTCTACCCCAAAATGGCTCAAGTCATTGGTGTCGCAGACATCGACTTCGGCATATTCGCGGGTACAGCCATTCACTCCACTCCTCAAGTCGTGGGCGCAGGCTTCATCTTCTCAGATCTTGCGGGTCAAACTGCGACAGCCGTCAAACTCGTCCGCAACTGTTTCATGGCTCCATTGGCCTTCTTGATAGCCGTTTGGTACGCAAGGAACATCCTGATGGACAAAAAAGGAGTAAGGACCCATGTGAATGTCGCGAGAGCCTTCCCCTGGTTCCTGTTTGGTTATTTCATTATGGCAGGGCTCAATACTCAAGGTTTCTTTTCAGAAGCTGGGGTGAACGCTTTCAACACAGCAGGTAAGTTCCTCATTTTGTTGGGATTAGCAGGAATCGGCTTGAATACGGTGTTCGCCTCCTTCAAAAAGATGGGCTTAAGACCTTTGATCGTGGGGTTTATCGGATCAATCGTAGTCGCTGGATGCAGCATTGGGATGATTATCCTGATCCTTTAGCGTGCCGCACTATCTTATAACCCATAGTAAAATCATCTAGCCTTTTTTTTCATCACTCTGTAAGATGTCAAAAAAGGAAGGAAAAAAATGAAAAACAAAATAGAAGCCGTACGAAAACTGATGAAAGATTCCGCGGTAGACGCCTATTTGGTTCCAAGCTCCGATCCTCATCAGAGCGAATACGTACCTGAATTCTGGCAGCGAAGAAAATTCATCTGCGATTTCACTGGCTCTGCGGGCGATGTAGTGATCACACAAAAGAAGGCTGCTCTATGGACAGACTCGCGTTACTTCATTCAAGCGGAGCAACAGCTGGATGAAAAAGTCTTCACTCTTTTCAAGACGGGAATGCCCGATGTCCCCAATTTCGACGACTGGCTGATCCTGGAGCTCCGCAAAGGAGAATCCGTCGGTCTCGATTCTCAAGTGATTTCCCGTAAAAATTTCATGGGTCTCAAAAAGAAATTGGAAGAAAAAGGAATCCGATTGAAATGCGTAGAAAAAAATCTGGTGGATGCTGTTTGGGAAGAAAGACCCGGGGCTCCCAAAGGAAAAATCGAAGTCCACGACGAGAAATATTCTGGGGAGTTAACAGCAAACAAGCTGAAAAGACTGCGCGAAAAAATGGCAGACGCCGATGCCTTTGTGGTTACGATGCTGGATTCGATCGCCTGGCTCTTCAACATCAGAGGTTCCGATGTGAAATACAATCCGGTCGTCATATCTTATGCCCTTATCACCTCGGAGGAGGCATTATTCTTTGTGGACCAGGAGAAATTAACCGAGACAGTCCGGGAAGCGCTGAGAGGTGTTGTGGAAGTTCGAAGTTACGAAGATTTCGGCTCTAAGCTTCAAAGCCTGGCTCAAAAGAAAATCCGTATCTGGCTGGATGAGGACAGCGTGAGTCAGTGGATCGTGGATATTCTCGACAACGGCACAAAGCTGATCTTCAAACCGAGCCCGATCAAAATGTTTAAAGCCATAAAGAACAAGACAGAAATTGCCGGATTCAAGAATGCACACATCCGGGATGGCGCAGCTATGGTCAAGTTCCTCTGCTGGCTCGAAAAGAATATCGGAACAACCGATATCACAGAAGTCTCGGCCGCCGAAAAAGTAGCTGAATTCCGGAATCAGATTGATCTTTTCAAGGGAATGAGTTTTGAGACGATCTCCTCCTACGGTGCTCACGGCGCAGTGGTTCATTACGCTCCCAGTGCAGAGACCGATATCCCGTTGAAGCCTGAAGGGATCTATCTGATCGATTCGGGTGGGCAGTATCTGGATGGGACAACCGATATCACCCGAACAGTCTGCCTGGGCAATCCTACAGATGGGCAAAAGGAACACTTCACCAGAGTCCTGAAAGGCATGATCGACCTCCTGACGACTTCCTTTCCTCAAGGCACCGTGGGCAAGCAGCTCGATACGATCGCCCGGATTCCGCTGTGGGAGAAGGGCTTGAACTACGGACATGGAACCGGGCACGGCGTAGGGACGTTTCTCAACGTCCACGAAGGTCCGCAGGCCATATCCTATTACCGCTGCACTGGTGTGGCCCTCGATCCCGGAATGATCACCACCATCGAGCCCGGCTTTTACAAGGAGAATGAATACGGACTCCGGGTGGAGAATGTGGCGCTGGTGGTCAAGGACAAGGAAAAATCAAGCGATGAGGCCGCATTCTACACGTTCGAAAACCTGACACTGTGCCCCATCGACCTCCGCCTGGTGGAAAAAGAGCTTTTGACTGAGAAGGAGATCGAGTGGCTCAACGATTATCATAAAAAGGTCTACAAGACTCTGGCTCCCCGATTAGACAAGCCAGAAACAGCCTGGCTTAAAGAAGCTACAAAAAAGATTTAAATCAGGCTTGGCAATCTCAT
>SOIA01000180.1 GCA_004378665.1 Candidatus Aminicenantota bacterium | reverse complement strand
GTCCGGATGGTCGAGTATTCGGCTGAATTCGCTTCCGACCACTGGTGCCCCCGCGGCCATGTGCTACTCGTGCTGGAAGGGGAATTGGGCATCGACTTGAAAGACGGACAGAAATTCAAGCTCACTTCGGGGATGAGTTTCCAGACCTCGGATGATGAAGAGAATCCCCACCGCGCATACACTGAATCAGGGGCAAAAGTCTTTATTGTCGACTGAAAGAGCAGAGGGATGACTTTATCCCACTTTTGAAAAACTGAGAGTTTTCTTTCCTTTTTTTGACAGTTTGAACGATCCTTTCTCTGTCACACTTGATTGCATCTCGTCCTCTTTCATATGATGGTCGCTGAGCGACAGAATCCCATCCGGCTTCAATATCCTGTGCAGCTCCATAAGAACTTTCTCTGGTTCGCTCAATTCGTGGAAAGTATCATACAGTAAAACAACATCCATACTCTGGTCCGGCAAACCGGTCTGACAATCGGACTGAATGGTTTCAAGGTTGTTTAAACTCTTTTTAGCAGCGATACGCTGCATCTTCTGGATGGCGAGCGGATGGACATCTAAAGCATAGATTTTTCCGTTTTCCCCGATGAGAGACCCCAGTGGAACAATATAACTCCCCGACCCACAGCCGTAATCCAGCACCTGCGACCCGGGTTGTATCCCCACTTCTTTTAAAACATGCCCCCGAGGTAAAAAGAAATCGCGAAACATAAAAAAGAAAGACATGCCTTTGAAATGGGAGTCGGATGACGGTTTTTCCATGATTTTTCCCTTCTCTATTTTTAAAGAAATTGTAACGCATATCAATAATTTTAGAAAGCCAAAGGACAAGATTGAAATAGTTAAAGGTTCAAAGATTGGCAGAGCACAGATGCAGAAAAAAATCATGATATCCTTCTTTCATCAAAATCGTTACATTATCTGAGAACACTCTTCTTCACTTGATTATATTCTCATGTTTTTATAACATAGCTAACTCAAATCGACTATGTGCAGCATCAATCAGTATTTTTGTTTAAGCACAGGCCCATTTTTAAAATCAATTTAGCGAGGGAATAATGGAGGAAACTATATCTTCTCCGAAGGAAAGGACCCCTTTCCCGAATGTCTTTTGGGTAGCAAACATTATCGAGGTCCTCGAACGGTTTGCCTATTACGGAATTTATATCCCTTTTGGGATCTATATGACCAGCCTCGGATTCAGCGAACTTCAGCTGGGAATCGTTCAGAGTTTATTCCTGTTTGTTTCGTACTTCATTCCTATTTTTTCCGGTACATTTGCAGACAGGTTCGGGTTTAAAAAAGTACTAATCATATCCTATCTGGCATACTTGCCGTCTATTCTTCTCTTGATCGTTGCCAAAACATACTCCGAGATCTTACTCACAATGCTCTGCGTCGGATTGGCCGCAGGCATTTTCAAGCCTCTTATCGCTGGCACCGTGAGAGTCGTAACGGATAAGACCAATAAGACTCTGGGTTTTGGCATCTTCTACCAGATGGTAAATGTCGGAGCATCACTCGGGCCGATCGTTGTCGGCTTGCTCAGAGATAAAAATTGGAATTATGCCTTTTACGCAGCAGCTATCGGAGCTGCTCTCATGCTGTTGATTACAATCTTCTTCTACAAGGAACCAAAAAGAGAGATCGAAAGGATAACGCTGAGAAAGAAATTTGCAGATATTCTCACGGCGCTTTCCGATCTAAAGTTTTTAGCGTTTTTAGTCATCCTCGGCGTGTTCTTCTGGCTTCCGTTCTGGGCGTTCTTTAACTTGATCGCCCTGTATGTCGACCGAAATCTGGATACATCCAGGCTCTACCTGTCTTTGAAGAGCGTGACGTGGACAGGTTTTGCCAACTTCTTTTCCACGTATGACGATGGAGTCTGGAAACTCAAAGGCGAAATGCTGGGTCATACGGGTTACATGATCATGATCTTCCAGTTTATGGTTTCCAGGGTATCTGAGAAGTTAAAGGCTATCCCGACTTTTTTATCTGGACTTCTCATTGCCGCTGTAGGCTTGGTGATTATAGGGTTAGCAAATATTTCTGCCCCCACATTGGTATTTTTAGGGATTTTCCTGTTTGCCATCGGGGAGATGGTCTCTTCGCCGAGGATTCAAGAGTATATCACATGGCTGGCGCCTAAGGAGAAAGCCGGGCTTTATATGGGCTCAAACTTCCTGGCGATCATGATCGGAGCCTTTCTCAGCGGCTTCACTTACACGTTTCTCTACGGTTTTTTGCAAAAAATAGGATGGGCGCAATTCACATGGTACTTAATCGCTGTTCATCTTATAGCGGGAACAATCATTATTTATTTTTTCATGAGAACAGGGCGAGAGCTCAAAGAACGAGAAGAGTAAAAGAGTCTGGGTCAGGTCTCAATTTTTCATTTGAAGAAACATATGTCAGTCTTTTTATTGTCTTCTGTATAAAAAAATGGAAAATAGACCTGATTTCTTAGACCTCATCATCGACTTTTTGACATGAAATTTTCACTGTGCTATAGATTGGAAGGGGAATCAAGGGGTTGCAAAGTTAAGCGATACGTCAAGAAAAGGAGGGAATCATGAAATTTCAATGCGGGGACTTTTTCGTTCTTAGAGGATTTGGCATGATCAGCCGGGGTATTCGGTTTCTGACTTCAATCCGGTACGGGATTCCCTTTAAAGAGACGTTCTCTCATGTCGAAAGCGCCATAGATGAAGAATACAACATATCTGCGGAAGCGAACGGCGTTATGATCGTTCCCAACAATAGAAAAAAAGTCACAGACGCTTATGCAAAGGTCTACAGATTCAAGAAGTTTGACGAAGAGGACAAGAAAAGACACGAGGAGGAAGCCGAAAAACATAAGGGAATAGGGTATGCATTCTGGCGGTATGCGCTTGATGCAGTCCGGATAATCGTTGTTGTCCTCGTGCTTTTCTGGTTATTTATAGCCGCTTTAAATTTGCTGGTGGGTATAGTCATTTTAGCCGTCATAATTTTTCTGATGCTGATTAAAGGATTCCTAAAGGGAAAGGATTTGATTACCGAAGATTGTACAGAAACCCAATCCTTGATTTACTCGGCTTATTGTCGGTGGTTTCCGTTACCGAAACCGAGGAATGAATTCCCAAACGGAATGGTTCAAGTATGGGAAAATCTAGTGAATTACAAGGTTGCCGTTGTCGTTGCCGAAAGAGAGAAAGGCGGAGACTGGGAATGGAAATTGGATGAAGTCACTTCTC
>SOIA01000268.1 GCA_004378665.1 Candidatus Aminicenantota bacterium | reverse complement strand
CAAAAGAATAACGATAGCCTGAAGCGAGTTCTCTTTGACGCAGTAATATTTCTTCCAGCGTGGCTTCCCCGAGGGGCAGGTTGAGCTGGTCGTGAATGGCCGAATATCTTGCTTCAAGATCAAAGTAAAGTCCTTTATAAATCTGCAAGGACAACTCTCCAGAAACAACAAGCCTGTTTTTGCTGAAATCATGAAAATAATGGGAACCCTCCAATTCAAACTCTGCGGTCCCCCACCGCTCGTTCAGTTCCAGAGTTATGGAAAGAGATTGATCCCATAGACCTTCCGATGTCTCGCCGAATACTGTCTCTTCCATGTACCGGTAATGTCCATACCCGATTTTGTAAAGGGCACGAAGCTGTCTTCTGGTGGATTGGGAATAGGGAAAAAAGTTATATTCAATGGCAGGATAAATGGAGTAAGAGAAATCTATGTTCCTGTAAGTGGAAGATGCGAGGGATACCCAGCCTCCGACAGACCAGTGCTCGCTGATGCTTTTGACATACAATCCGTCAAAGTCTTTGCTTTCTGAAATGCTGGTAATCGTCTCTCCTTCGACCTCATACTCATCCTTATCATAATCAATATCCAGTCCCATCCTTAATTTTGATTCAAGAGTGACCCGGTTGGCAGAGAGATTTCCGGAGTACCCGAATGATTTTCTCTGCTCTTCTCCTCTTATATCGCTATCGAGACTGACGTTGAAGACCCAAAAATTCCACTTGTCTTCCACTGCCGTCGGTTTGACCTCTTCTTTGATCAACAGCGAAACACCTTGAGACATAGGCGTCCTGGCTACATATGGAGCCAGTCCCAGCTTTAAGGTTTGGACGTACCCTCTCCGGACTTCATCATCCGTATCCGTCGGACTTGAGAAATACTTCAATGTGTTCTGCAAATCTTCGTGATCTTTCTGGCCGATGAAGGCGATGGTGTATTCTCTCCCTCCGCTTCCGGTTCTTTGGAGCGTGATCAGTATATGGACGTCTGCCTCTTGCCGGTCCCAGACATAATTCACAAATGTGATTTCTGTCCGAATATAATCGATGTCGCAGCGGTCACAGTCGATGAACACTTTTGGCGCACTCTTCTTCAACTCCTCGATATCGAATGATTCCTCCTGGGAGTGCAAATTTGAGACTGAAATCAGGCATATCGAGACCAAACAGAGAAAGAATACAGTGTTTTGCTTTAACAATTTGATTCTCCTTTTGATACTCTGGGTGTTTCAAATCCAGAATGGACCAAGTATGTTATGATTTTCCTCGATTAAACAGTACACATCATCTTTTTGACGCAAAATCCTTGCCTAACTTCCATAATTGAGTGAATTGGAAGGATTTTTAATTTCTACTGGAACCAACGGTGATACCAGCCGGGGCATCGTGAAGCCACAGAAAAGAATCCGTTTGATTGAGAAATTTTTGTGGAACGGGAGGAAAGTTTTTTTAGATTGACTCAATCAGGTATGATTCTTAAATCCTTGTCCGCTCCGATTTTTCTGGACAGGAATAATTTTACACAAGAGAGAAAACAGCTCGCGAGAGGACCGCTTCGACGAGCTCTTTTTTATATCCGTTTTCCTTCAACGGCTGTGCGTCCGCCAAGGCTCGTCTGGCAGCCTGTTTCACAGAATTGATTCGAACCTTTCTTCCCCTGATCAAGGATTCTGCCCTTTCCAACCTCCAGGGGATCGGAGCCACTCCCCCCAGTACTATCTTGATGTTATTGAAGATCCCTTCGGAAACAATGCCTTTCACTGCAGCCGATACGAGTGCAAAGTCCCATGTACTTCTTTCCTTAAGCTTGCGGTAAGTGCTCTTTTCTCCCCGCTTGACTGGAGGGAGAATGATTTCCTTCACGAGTTCATTCGGAGCCAGAATGTTCTCCCTGCGCACATTGACCGACGGGAGAGTGAAGAAGTCAACGAGGGGGACGGTCTTATCCTTTTGGGGCGTGCTGATGGTGACTTTGGCATCCAGAACCATGAGGGCCGGAGCCAGATCAGAAGGATGGACGATGTGACAGATCCTTCCGCCAAGGATCGCATGGTACTTATTCCTTCCATTGGAAGCAAAGCACCGGCTTCCACCTTTTTTCCGGCATTGCACCTGAGGATCGCGGTAGTACCAGCATCGAGGCCGCTGGCAGAGATTCCCTCCGACTGTCCCGATGTTCCTGAGTTGAGGAGTTGCCACAGACAGGGCGGCTTCATGAAGAGCAGGATACTCGTTCTGGATCAGAGTGCTTTCTGCCACTTCAACCAGGCTCGTCAGAGCTCCGATCCTGACTCCGCTTCTGTCTTTTTTAATGTAGGAAAGTCCGGGAATACTGAGGAGGTCGACAACGATTTCAGGTTCGATAATCCCGTCTTTGATCTCCCCCAGGAGGTCTGTTCCTCCTGCCATCAGTTTGTATGTCGTATCTTCTGAGGATAAAGAAGTCACGTGTTCGAGGGTCTGGGGCTCCGCTATTTTGAATTTATTCATTCTCCCGCACCTCCTTCGGCTTCAGCGCTTCAAGGACTTTATCAGGTGTCATCGGAATTTCTCTGATGTGAATCCCGATAGCGTTATAGACCGCGTTGGCGATAGCCCCGGATATGGGGATTCGCGGTGGTTCGCCGAGCCCTTTGGTCCCGAGGATGTTGATGTGAGGATCGATCGAGTCCACGAAAACAGGAACGATCTCCGGCATATCGAGTGAGGTGGCGATTTTATAATCTCTCCAGTTCCGGTTGACCACGTTCCCTGTGGTGTTATCCACAACCCGTTCTTCAAAGAGGGCGGTGCTGATTCCCTGGGTGACGCCGCCGATGACTTGGCTTTCGGCAGTCTGTGTGTTGATGATCCTTCCACTCTCATGAGCCGCAACGACTCTGAGGACTTTGATCTGGCCTGTTTCTGTATCGACTTCGACCTCAGCGAAGTGAGCGGAGAAGGTGTTATAAGCGTAGTCGGAAGGGCGGCCCCCGCATTCTCCGTGAAAGACCGCTTCGCGGCTGAGTTCTCCGAGGAGTTCTTTAAAAGAGATTGATTTTGACGGGGTGCTCCTTTTGAAAAACTTACCTTTCCCTATTCTGACCTCCTCGGGTTTACTCTCCAGCTTGTCCGCGGCCAGCTTTTTGAGATGATCCGCAGCTTTCAAAGCCGCATCCCTGACAGCCGGAGCAACTGATGGGGTGGTGGTGCTTCCACCCGATGAGCCGCACCAGGGATACTCCGTGCTTCCGAGCTTGACCGTAA
>SOIA01000031.1 GCA_004378665.1 Candidatus Aminicenantota bacterium | reverse complement strand
CCCATTCTTTGATGATATTCTGATAACTCATTTTCCCTCCTCATCTATACTCAGCGTATCTTTCCGGAAGGTATCTCACAGTTCCCCGATGAACTGATGTTCTTTCTCCAGCCGGTCTAAACGTCAAGAAGCCAACTCTCAACATTTGATATTTCTTTTAAGCCTGGAATTCCCTGAACCCTCTCCCGATTCTCCTTCCATTAAAAATGTCCTATATTCATATGTGATCCTCAGCACTTCATTCATCCAGGCCTGATTGTACGGCGCCTCTCACCTTATCCATAAGCTGGGGAAGTGTATCATGGTTCAATCCCTGAACTGGCACGACCGGATGAAAATTTATCTTCACTCTTCCCTTCTTGATGAAAAAAGATGCCTTGGGCATGAGCTCGAAGGTTCCTTGAATGCTCACCGGAACCACGGGAACCTGACCGTTCAACGCCAGGAAGAATCCCCCCCGCTTGAAGAGTTGAAGCTTTCCATCCCGGCTCCGGGTTCCTTCAGGAAATATCAGGAAGGAATACCCCTTCTCCTTGATCAGACGCGTGGCTTGATCTATACTCTTTTTTCCTCCCTTCAATCCCTTCCTGTCCACAGGGACGAAACTCACCAATCTCATGGCCTGACCGATAATCGGAATGCGGAAGGATTCTTTTTTCAGGATGACTCTTATCGGTTGAGGAATGATCATGAACAGCAATGGGCCGTCGAGCGCACTCAGGTGGTTGCACATGAACACATAGGATGCTTTCTTGTCGACATTCTCGAGGCCGGACACCTCCAGACGCATTCCCATGATCCATTGCCCGAGGCGCACCGTCCCTTTCCCGAGCGGGATGAGAGGCTGGGGCCACCTTACCAGAAAACAGAAGATAATGACCGGGATGAGGAGAATCGCGATAAGAACATAGACAATAAAAAGGACGACCGTGCGCATGATTCGATGCAAAGATTATACCACACATTTTCCCGGAAAAGGAATGATGGAACACTCGTTCAACAGCAAGAATTATCCCTGGATATACATTCTGTTTTAGACGAGGATTGATCGGATGGTTAAACGGATTTCAGAGAGAATACAGCGAGATAAGTCAGATGAATCAAAGTCGCTATGAGCCGATGTAGGAAATCCGGGGAGCATGAAGCCAGGACCCATTCAAGTTGACCAGGTCATTATTGAAATCATCCATGGAATTCATGTTGTAAAGAGTGTTTTCAGGATTCCCAGCCTGGTAGGTATAAGTCGTGCTTCCTCCCACAACACCGTCCCGACCTAAGGAAAAAATCAAAAAATCATCATCTCCCAGGCCAGCGGCCGGGATGCTGTAGACATTGGATACCGCTGTGCCCGTGTAAACCTGGTATGGACTCCCCCACTGATCGGTAATCGGACACACTTTCATAAAGGTCGGGGATATGGCGGTCATGAAATTGCTGCCAGACTGGAGCGGGCCCGCTTGATTTCCGGCGTCAGGAGCGTATCCAGCTTCAGTGATATAACTCGCACAGGCAGTGGCCATGCTCACGATGTTCCTCATGGTCTGCTTCTGTTTCGTTTTTTGTACGGCAGATAAGGCGTTGGGAATGATTATTACCGCGAGGATACCGATCACAGCGACGACGATAAGAAGTTCAATCAGCGTAAATCCCTTTTTCAGCTTCCTCATTTTATATCTCCTTTCCGGGCTTTGACTGGGATTATACACTACCAAATGACAAAAAAAAAGGGCGATGCATGTTCCATGCATCGCCCTTTTTGTGACTGAATATGGCTATTCAGCAGAACCTGAAACCAAAATTATGTGCCGGTTGCAGCTGTCCTGGGCGCACGGATCCAGGAGCCATTCCACATGACTAAGTCTCTGTTGAAATGGGCCATCTGGTTGACCACGAACATACCGAGTTCGGGATTAGCTGGATCGAAGGCGAATCCCTCAAGAGCCTTGTCGCGTCCCCATGAAGTGACCAAAAAGTCATCTCCACCGGCTCCAGAGATTGCGTAGTTCCCATCTACTGCAGCACCGCAAAACACATTGTAGCCGTTGCCCCACTGGTCGTTGATCGGGAGAACCTTGATATAAAACGGGGAAATGCTGGTATAGAAGACAGAACTGGCATCATAAGCTCCGCTTTGAGTCATGGTGGTCCCGTTGTCTGTCACATAATCCGCAAGCGCTGTACAAATCGTGGCTACGTCCTTCATAGTTGTTTTCTGCTTGGCTTTCTGTATGGCGGTGATGGCGTTCGGGATGAGAAGTGCGGCGAGAATTCCGATGATCGCAACAACGATGAGCAACTCGATCAGTGTAAAACCTCTTAATTTTTTTAACATCTAAAACCTCCTTAGTATTTTATTTCCGACTCTATGGCGATTTGCAAGCTTTCGCCTTGAAATCGCGGTCGATACTTATATGTCTGCAATTTTTATGCCAAGTCGTGAAATATTAACCTGTTGATAATAAATAGATTACAATTCTTTAAAATGATTTTCGTCTGAATATATGACAATATATGTCATATTATGACAATTATTGACACCCTTACGGAATAGCCCATTTCCCCCTATTCTTTCCTTATTTTTCAGGAGTTAGACTTCAAGCTGTATTTATCGATCAGGTACCTCAGCGTGCGGTAGCTGATCCCGAGGAGGGAAGCGGTCTCTCTGAGTTTCCCTCCCGCAGCCTGGCGAGCCTGCTTGATGTAATTTTTTGCGATATCATCCAGGTGTGAGTTGAGGCTGAAGCCCGGCTCGAAGAGATAGGTGGTATCAGGCTTCTTGTGAGGCGCAAGAAGCTCTTCAGGAAGGCTGTCCCTGGTGATGATCTCCCTCTCCTCGATGGCCACAACTCTCTCAATCACATTCTCGAGTTCCCTGACGTTCCCCGGCCAGGGGTAGGATTCGAAGACATTCATCACCTCTGGAGCGATCCTCTTGGTCTTTCGCCCCATCTCCTGGCAGTATTTTTTTATGAAATGAGAAACCAGCAGTGGAAGGTCCTCTTTTCTTTTCCTGAGTGGCGGCATCACAAGAGAAAGAACGTTCAACCTGTAAAAAAGGTCTTCCCTGAATTTTCCTTCCTCGATCTTTCTCTTCAAATCCTGGTTTGTGGCTGCGATGATGCGGATATCCACAGAGATTTCTTCTGTCCCCCCGACTCTTCTGATTTTTTTATCCTGGAGTGCCCGGAGAAGCTTGACCTGTGTCATCGGGGACATTTCCCCGACTTCATCTAAAAACAACACACCTCCCTCAGCCACCTCAAACATCCCTTTTTTATCCGCGACAGCACCCGTGAACGATCCTCTCATGTGGCCGAAAAGCTCGCTCTCCAGAAGACTATCCGGCACAGCTCCACAGTTAATAGATACAAACGGCCTTTCCTGATAGCGGCTGAGAAGGTGAATGGCTCTGGCCGCCAATTCTTTTCCAGTCCCGCTTTCACCTTCGACAATAACGGTCGAATCCGTCGCCGCGATCTTTTCGATCAAGCTGAAAATTTCCATCATCCGTTTGCTTTTTCCTATGATATTATCAAAACCGTATTTCTCCCTGAGCTGTTTCTTGAGAAGGATATTCTCCTGTTTCAGCCGTCCTCGTTCCAGCCCCTGAGAAACGACGATCTTCAACTCTTCCACATCAAATGGTTTAACTACGTAATCCATCGCCCCTTCCTTCAGGGCTTCGACTGCCTGCTTGATCGTCCCGTAAGCTGTGACCATGATCACAGGGATATAAGGTTTTGTATCTTTGACGCGTCTCAAGATTTCCATTCCGCTTAGCTGAGGAAGCTTGATGTCTGAGATGATCACACTGAAGTCGTTCTTCTCTATCAATTCGAGTGCTTTAGGCCCAGAGTGGGAGGTCTCTACTTTGTACCCTTCCTTCTTGAAGACGACTGTGAGAAGGTCAAGGATGCTCTTCTCATCATCGACGATGAGTATTTTGTCCGTTTTCTTCTCCTTTTTCGCTTATCGAAGCCTGACTTCTCAGGCTTTTCCCGAAGGCAGGATTATGATGATCTCTGTCCCTTTATCAGGTTCAGAGGCAACTTTAATCTTTCCCTTATAATCGTCCACGATCTTGCGCACGACTGCCATCCCGAGCCCCTGGCCATCCTCAAATCCAGAATAAAAGGGCTCAAAAATCCTTTCTTTTTTATCCTCGGCCATTCCAATCCCTGTATCGGCAAATCTCAACTGAATCTCACCTTTCTTGTTTTTCTCAAAATCAACAGTCAAGGTTCCTCCGTCGGGCATGGCCTTGAGAGCATTCCTCAAAATATTCCAGAAAAGCTGCTTGAACTGATTGAGGTTCCCGAAATATTGTATGCTCATCGAGCTGTAATTCCCCTGGACCTGCATATTTCCGTTCATTTCTCCGCTGCTCTGAAGGAGCGTCAGCGTCTCTTTCAAGATGTCTGTCAGGTCTATCTGGGAAAAAGTCCTTTGGCCAGGGGAAGCCAAATTCAGGAATTGTTCGATGGAATGGGAGACTCTCTTCGATTCCGACACAATGATATCCATCAGATCCTTCTGCTCTCCGTTCAGCCCCAATTCATCCTTGAGAACCTGGACAGACCCGGAGATTGCGGCAAGGGGATTCCTGATCTCGTGAGCAAGCTGGGCAGCGACCTCTCCAGCGGCAGCGAGTTTGTTTTTAATCTCGAGTTCTTTTTGCGTCAGCTGCATCTCATCCTGAGCCTTGCGCAACCGTTCGGTCAAATAATTCATGAAAAACGCAACGAGAAAAAATGCGCTCCAGGCCATGAAAATATTATAATTCATCAAGCCCAGAGAAATTCCCATCTCTTCCCCTGGTCCATAGTAGGGGATAAACTTGAAATACATCAACTCGACCAGAAGGCCCAAAGAAATTGCCGAAAGAGCGGCCGTGATATACGCGGCGCGCTTGGAAAGAATTATGCTTGCTGCGATTATGTCGAACACGTAAAGAAAGTAGAAGAATCCCTGCAATCCTCCAGAAATGTAGACAAGCGTGGTAATCAGAATAAGGTCGAATAAAATTTGGGCGGAAACCTGAAGAACGAAATGCCTGCCCAAAACGTAGAGAAAAATGTAGATCAAAGAGAGCAGGTAGAAAGACAGGATCAAATAGAATTGATTCAGAGAAAGGAAAGCCGATGTGCTGAATTGAATGATTAACGCCGAAACAATAAGAGATGTAACGATGACCAGACGTAGGAGTATGAGCCTGAGAACGTCTTTTTTTTCTGTGCTCATCCAAACTGTGCGATCAGGCTGAACACCGGAAGATACATGGAAATGACGATTGTTCCGATCAAGGCTCCAACAAAGATGAGAAGAATCGGCTCCAATATCGAAAGAAGCGCTCCGACCGTCGCCTCGACTTCATCATCATAAAAATCGGCTAATTTCGTCAACATGGCATCCAGAGTTCCTGTGGCCTCTCCCACGCCCACCATCTGGGTGAGCACCAAAGGGAACTGCCCTTTTTCTTTAAAAGCATCCATCAAGCTTGTTCCTTCTGCGACCTGGGCGCGAGACTGCATAATGCGGCCTTCCAGCAGAACGTTTCCGGCCGTAGATGACGTGATCTTAAGGCTCTCCATCATGGGCACACCTCCAGAAAGGAGAGTGCTCAAAGTCCGTGTAATTCGAGACAGAGCGACTTTCTCGATCATATCTCCAAACAGAGGCATCTTCAGTAATGCGGTATCGACAGCCCGCCTCCCTGGCGGTGTCTTCTTAAAGTACCTGAAAAGGAATACAAAGCCTATAAACCCGATGAACATCCAGAATATATAACTCTGGATAAAGTTGCTCGCAGCCAGCATTATCTGGGAAAGGAGCGGCATATCTGCACCCAGTTCATCAAAAATCCCAGAAAAAATCGGAACAACCTTCCACAACATGAAAATCGTTACGAGTATAGAAAAAACAAAAATGACGATGGGATAGGTCATGGCCTGTTTGACCTGGGCCTTCAACTTCACGATCCTCTCCTGGTAATCAGCCAGACGGCGCAGCATGATATCCAGCGAGCCGCTCTGCTCACCCGAAGCCACAAGGTTGCAGTAAAGGTCGTCAAAGACCTTGGGGAATTTCTTCTTTGCTTGGTTCAAAGTAGCGCCGGCTTCAACGTCTTTCCTGACTTGAGTTATCACACTCTTGAAATATTTGTTCTTAGTCTGTTGGGCCAGCATGCTCAGACCTTGAATCAGGGGAAGGTCAGCGTCTATCAAAACCGAAAGCTGCCGGCTGTAGACCGCCAATTCCTTGAGCGGGACCTTTTCTCTTTTTAAAAAAGGAATCTTTAACTCGGTTGGCTTCTTTTTGACATTGATGACGGTGACCTGTTCTCTCTGGAGAATTCTTGTCAGGTCCGCAGCCGACTTGGCTAACCGTTCTCCCTCAACAACATCTCCCAAGCGGTTTCTTCCTTTCCAGATAAAGACAGCCATAGCTCCCCCTTATGTTTTCCTCATTGAATTCGGAGAGGGACCAGGAGTGGGAACCTTGATCCCTTCTTTCCTTTGAATCATCTCTGTCAGCTCTTCCGGCTTGTAGGAGATTTTCATTGCGGTCTCAAGAGTGATCAGTCCCCTGAAATAAAGCGTGGCTAAAGACTGGTTAAAGGTCTGCATGCCGTACTTCTCTTGTCCCATCTGCATAGCCGAGTAGATCTGATGGAGTTTATTTTCTCTAATAAGGTTCCTGATGGCCATATTCGGGATAAGCAGCTCCATAGCCAAAACTCTCCCCTTACCGTCAGCCCGAGGCAAAAGGGCCTGAGTGATCACCGCCTCCAAAGACATGGAAAGCGTGATCCTCACTTGGTCTTGATACTGAGCAGGGAAAATATCAACAATCCTCGACACCGTTTCCGCAGCTGAATTCGTATGAAGGGTTGAGAATGTGAGATGCCCGGTCTCAGCCACATGAAGGGTGGCTTCCACGGTCTGCAGGTCTCTCATTTCTCCGACAAGGACAACGTCCGGGTCTTCCCTGAGAACAGAGCGAAGCGCATTGGTGTAGGACAGTGTGTCCACATGGAGTTCCCTCTGGTTGATCATGGACTTTCGAGGAGTGAAATAATACTCGATCGGGTCTTCAATAGTGACGATATGAACGTCTCTTTCCTCGTTGATGTAGTTAACCATACAGGCCAGGGTTGTCGATTTCCCGCATCCTGTTGGACCGGTCACCAAGACCAATCCCCGAGGCAACGAACAGAGCTGGGCGATCCTCTGAGGAAGTCCCAGTTGAGCAAAACTCCAATTCTGGCTGAGAAATCTCCGGAACGCAGCCGCTACAGCGCCCCTTTGCATATAGACATTTCCCCGAAAACGGCCAATATCTTTAAGGCCAAAGGAAAAATCAAGCTCGAACTTTTCCTCGAACGCTTTTTTCTGCTTGTCTGTCAACAGGCTGTAAACCAGCTCCTTGGTCTCAACGGGGGTCAGCACAGGATAATCCAGCGAGATCAGACGTCCATGGACTCTGATCCGTGGCGGAATTCGTGTGCTTAAATGTAAATCGCTGGCATTCCGATCAACTGTCTGCTTTAGCAGTTCCTGAATCGTTATCGCCACTCTTCACCTCCGTATCTCTAACAGTCTCTCTTATAACTTCTTCGATTGAAGTGACACCGTCTTTTATTTTTGTCAGTCCGCTCTTTCGCAGCGAAGTCATTCCATTCCTGAGTGCCACCTCTTTAATGTCTTTTGGCTGCGATTTGGCTAAAATCAGGTCTTTGATATCATTCGTCACCTGCATGGTCTCAAAAAGCCCGACTCTTCCCTTGTACCCTGTATCCGAGCAGAGGGCACAGCCTTTCGCTTTGTAAGGCTTAATCTTCTCTGCATCCTCAGGGGAATACCCCATATCCACAAGGGCTTCAGGCGCAATCTTGTGTTCCTCCATGCATTTCTTACACAGCCTTCTCACCAGTCTTTGAGCCACGACGAGCACAAGAGAGTCCGAGATCAAAAAAGGCTCGACATTCATATTGAGCAACCTGGTAATCGTGCCTGCAGCATCATTGGTATGAACTGTGGAGAAAACCAAGTGTCCTGTCAACGCGGCCTTCACAGCAATATCAACAGTTTCATAATCCCTCATCTCACCGATAAGCATGATATCGGGGTCCTGCCTCAAGAAGGACCTGAGAGAAGAAGCGAAATTCAAGCCGATCTCTTCTTTGATGTTGACCTGGTTGACGCCCGACATATAAAACTCAACGGGATCTTCCGCAGTCATGATGTTCTTTTCCTGGGAATTGAGTGTTGCGATCGCAGAATACAGTGTGTTTGTCTTGCCGCTTCCTGTCGGCCCTGTGACGAGAATGATCCCGAAGGGCAATTTGATGGCCTCATCAAAAAGTTTGAGGGATTCTTTCTCAAAGCCGAGTTTGGTAAGGTCTAACTGCAAGTTTTCCCGATCAAGGATACGGGATACGATTTTCTCCCCGAATATCGTTGGTATACAGGAAATTCTCATGTCAACTTCTTTTTTGTTGTCGTCTCCCCATTTCACTCTCATTTTTAAACGGCCGTCCTGAGGCAGCCTCTTCTCTGCAATATCCATGTTGGAGAGGATCTTCACGCGGGATGTGACCGGGTTCTTGAATTTCATGGCCAGGTCCATCATCTCATGAAGGACGCCGTCTATGCGGTACCTGACCCGGAAGGAACGCTCATAGGGCTCGAAATGAACGTCACTGGCTCCTTTTTTAATAGCATCCATGAATATTGTGTTGACAAGAGTGATGACAGGCGCTTCCTCCGTAGAGCGGGTCAATTCTTCGATGTCATATTCTTCCTCTTCATCCTCGACGACATTCACCGAACCATCATCAGCCTGTTCGATCTCATCGATTATCTCTTTGACGCGCATAGAGTCAGATGAGCCGTAGTATTTGCCTATTGCTTCCGAGATCCCCGATTCAGATGCGATGACCGGTTGGATGCTCAAGCTTGTTCGAAACCTGACGTTCTCAATCACATCCAGGTCTGTGGGGTCAACCATCGCCATCGTCAGAAAAGACCTGATTCGATGAATGGGCATGATCATGTGTTTCTTGGCGATATCCGCAGGGATAAGCTCAATGACATCTGGATAGACTTCGAACTGACCGAGGTCGATATAAGGATAACCCAACTGTCGGCTTAAGGCTTGAGCCATGTCTTCTTCTGTGATGAGACCTAAAGCGACGAGGGCGCTCCCGACAGTCACTTTGTTCTTTTTCTCATACTCGAGAGCAGATTTCAATTGCTCTGCAGAGATGAGTTTTTCCCGAATGAGAAGTTCACCAAGATTTGATCCCATTTTTTATCCTTAAAGTGTTTATAAAATATACAATTTGACAATATTTGTCAACTTTTAACACAAGTATTTCAATATATCTTCCAAACATGAATGACGCTCTCATCTTCAGACTTTTCTCTTTTAACACATCCATTTTAAATCATATCCGCATGACTGCCGCAACAGCTTCCAATGTTTGCAGAGAACCCTCGCAGTGTCAATCATCCGTTGAGAGGATTTGAAAGGTGAATTTTGAATTTATTCCCTCATCTGAAAAGGTTATGCGGTTCATCGCAATAGAGGATGGCCCCCTGATGGCTTCCAACCGGCAAATTGTCCGAGCCTCCTCCGGTTTGCTCATTCTCCTTCCTTTAGGATGTAACAAGATGCAGAGAAAGGATCAAAGTGGATGACTTCCGAGGAGGAAACTTTTACAGCGATCAAATGCTTGAGGATTGAATGAATATCGGATGGGCACGGATATCAGAAAGAATGGAGTGACCTCGGCCAGGTTTCAATAATTCTCCCACCAATCGCCGATTTCTTGAGGCATTCCCGATTCATTCCTGTAAATAAAGCGCGCAGCTCTCTCTCCACTGCCATTGTCATGCTCAAAGATGATCACTTTACAGAGAGGGGCGATCTGGCCGAAATATTCTCTCGCCTTGGTTCTCGCCTCTTCAAATGAATAGGTGGCGTCATCGAACAGGATCGGAAAACCGACTCTTTCTTTATATCCTCTTATGTAAAATCTCTTTTCCATTATCCCTCCTCTCCAAAATTTGCTGCGACTCTGAGCATCCTACTCAAGGCACGTCTCGCTATTCCCGGTGGTCGATACTTGAAAAACCTCATGAATAGCACGTACAAACGCCAAGACATATCCTGCAGCATGGTATTATCCTTTCTCACCTCGATCCTTGTTTCCATCTTCTTCCTTTCCGAGAAATGAATCCCGTTTCAACCAGGGGTTTCATCTCCATAATTTAGTCGATTGAAAGAAGACAAAATTGAATTGCGATTCTCTCCTGGGTGTAAAATTGTGAAACCAGTCGAGAGAAAAGGCTGGCACGCCTGGAGAGACTCGAACTCCCGACCCGCTGCTTAGAAGGCAG
>SOIA01000336.1 GCA_004378665.1 Candidatus Aminicenantota bacterium | reverse complement strand
TGTGTGCGGCATTTTTTATGATCTCAAAGGCCTCTTCCACTTCGGCTTGATGGGTTCTGAAACTGAGTATGCAGACCCGCATGACAAATTCTCCACGAAGGAGTGTGCCGGAGAGAAAGAGCCTTTTGCTTTTGACGATATAGGCCAGTAATTTCCGGTTGAATTCTTCCACATCACCCTTTTTCGGACGATACCTGAAGGTGATAACGGTCAGTTCAGGAACATTCATGCACTCAAATCCCGGCTCTTCCAGGAATCGTTTGTACATCCACTTGGTCAGATCTAATTTTTCGGCCAGATTTTCTTTGAAGGCTTTCACTCCGAATAATTTCAAAGGGAGCCACACTCGTAAACCACGGTAGGAGCGGGACAATTCCGGAGAGTATTCTGCAGCACTCACTTCCCCCTCGGGTGTCAGGTGGTCCATAAGATACTCAGCCGTCAGCATGTGGGAGGACCGGAGAAGCTCACCGTCCTTGACCAGCAGACTTCCCGATCCGTAAGGCACAAAAAGCCCTTTATGAGGATCGAGCACGATGGAATCAGACTGCTCGAGCCCTCGAAGCACCTTTTTTCCTTCCTTGCACAGGTTGAAAAATCCACCGTACGCGGCATCGATGTGGTACCAGAGTCCGAATTTCTTCGCGACCTCAGCCAGGTCAGGCAGCGGATCCACAGCCCCGGTATTGGTTGTGCCCGCATTCCCGACCAGGAAAAACGGCTTCTTCCCTTTCTTCATGTCTGTTTTTATGGCCCTCTCAAATTGGTCCGGAAAAGCCCGGAAATTCTTATCCACGGACAGTAATCGTATGTTCTGTTCGGGAATCCCTGCCAGAAGAGCAACCTTCATCACGCAGTGATGAGTTTGGTCTGAGGCGTAAACTACTCCACGGGATATATCCTCGCTTAAAAGATGTTTTCTGGCCGCCACCAATGCGCTGAAAGTGGCTAAAGAACCGCCGCTTGTCAATATACCGCGCGTGGATTCGGGATAGCCCATCCACTTCGCAAACCACTCCAGAACATTCGTTTCCAGCCGGGCAGCGGCCGGAGCTGCGAACCATGCCCCTACGAAACGATTTGTGGCCGCCCCTAAAAAATCAGCCACCGCCGAAGGGTACAGACCACCTCCCGGGATATAGCCCAAATAGGCCGGATGCGGTGTGTTGATCGAAACCGGAATCACTTTTTTCATGAATAAATCAAGAATGGATTCGAAATCCGTCCCATTTTCGGGAGGCGGTTCCCTTAACGATTTAACGACTTCCAGACTTTCGTCCAGGTTGGAACGAGGGGCATGAGGCAGGTTGATGATGTGGTTGACTACCGCTTCGACAGCAGACTTTCCCATGCGCAACATGGCCTCTGAAGAGAGTTCAAGGTCCGTGACATTTTTCATGGACTACCTCCACAAGACAGGGAATACATTCGCGACTCTTTACCTATTTTATTGATCCGCTGCGACATTCTCACTCAGTCTTTACCAGATGGACGAAGCGACTGAATCGGTTGAACGCTCATTCAGAGAAATCGCTTCTTTGGAGCACACTGAACGGCAGATGCCGCAGCCGTAACACTGCCTGGGATCAATAAAACTCTTATCCAGGGCTGCACTGTAGCCGATGGCTCCAAATTGGCAAACGCGCATGCACTCTCGGCAGCCTGTGCACAACTCAGGATCAATGCTGGCCACGTATTCGGCCCGGAACATGACCGGGAGTCCATGAGTCACGGTCGTTCTCATGGCCAAGCAATCCGACCTATCACAGTTGCAGATGCCTCCAATGAATGGGGCCACAAACGTCCAGACAGTATGACAGAGACCTTCTCTTTCGTGTTCGCGCATGAAAGACAGCGCCTCTTCTTTACTAATCTGCTCGATTCCAGCCGTTTGGGGGCCGGTCAAATAAGCCACATCGATCTCGCGGACAATCCGGGCTAATTCTCCTCCATTGGGAGCCATGCTGACTCCGAAACAGTATCTATGCTCCGAACCCAGAGTGACATGACGACAGAAGCAGGCAAAACGGGCAACCGAGGTCACGAATTCGAAGATGCGTTCAACTTCCTCGATCGGGACCACCTGACCAAAATGAACTTTTTTCATCTTATTGGAAACACGACGGATTATCGCCCGCCTTACAAAACCTGGTGCCCTGTCAAGGTCATTCAGTCTCCGAATTCCTCTCCGAGCAGATTCCGGCCTTTTGAAAAAATCCATGATGAATTTTCGCCGCCGGAGGTCACTCAGCAGGTCTTCAGAATAATTATTCGCCTCTAAATACCACTTTCGACCTTCTCCGTGTTTATGGCAGAATTCACACATTTTTCTTTTGAGCGGCGTGACAGCCTCCCCCACCAAAAGTTTTTTTGTTTCGAAGGCCAGGAATGCCGCGAAAACCATCAGAATAACCGAAAAAATCTTGTTATTCAGACGGATATGAAGATGTTTCCTGTTGATTAAGGCTCTGGAATCCTGTGAGAGATCCCATTCATGCGATTAGAGTATTTCCACAACCTCTATATCGAACACAAGTGTTTTCCCTGCGAGGGGATGATTGGCATCTAACCTGAGCGAATCATCAAGCACTTCAGTCACAACAACCGGCACAGCCTGCCCTTGTTGATTGGCAAGCTTAAGCCTCATCCCGACTTCAGGAGTCACACCCTCAGGGACACTTTTTTTTGGCATTTTAATGAGGAGATTTTCATCACGTTCGCCGTATGCTTCTTCAGGGACGATCGTCACAGTCTTTTTATCTCCCGGCTTTAAATCCACCACTGCATTCTCAAACCCTTTGATCATGCTCCCCGTTCCCACTTCAAACTGGAGCGGATCTCTTTTCAAAGAAGAATCAAACTCCTGACCATCCTCTAATTTACCTGTGTAATGAACCCTGATAGTATCTCCCTTCTTGACTTTATCTGCCAAGACAATCTCCTTTATAAGAAAATAGCGATCTTTACTCCCTTCTTGGTCTGGCAAAATTCACTCGAATATTTCTGCCTTCCACATCAGAATCATTGAGTCCCTGGATCGCTTTTTCACCCTCATCCTTATCGGACATTTCCACAAATCCAAATCCTTTAGACCTTCCTGAATACTGATCCTGGACGATCTTTACAGACTCTACTTCCCCATACTTTGCGAACAATTCTCGAAGAGAATCCTCCGTCATCCTGTAATTCAAGTTTCCGACATAAATCTGAACTGTCATGTTACACCTCTAAAAACATTGGACTTCTCCTTAAAC
>SOIA01000324.1 GCA_004378665.1 Candidatus Aminicenantota bacterium | reverse complement strand
CGGCTGGCTTTCCATCCTCCCTCCCCTTCTAGCCATCGCACTCGCCATCAGGACTAAGCATGTTTACATCTCCTTGATCTTCGGCATATGGCTCGGATGGACCATCATACATTCCTGGAATCCCATCCACGGGCTTATTCAAACAGTCAATTCCCTTATCGCCGTGTTCACAGATCCGGATAACACACGTGTGATCCTGTTCAGCGCCATGATCGGCGCGATCATCACGTTCACCCAGTACTCCGGAGGCATGAAAGGCTTTGTCAACTGGGTTGTTGGCAAAGGCCATGTCAGGACACGAAAAAAAGCCGGGCTGTTGGCCTGGTTCCTCGGTTTTATAATCTTTATTGAATCCAACATCTGTGTACTCGTCTCCGGAGCTGCGACCAGACCGATTTTCGATAAGCTCAAGATATCCCGCGAAAAGCTCAGCTACATCCTCGATTCCACATCTGCGCCCAAGTGTGTTCTCATCCCCCTCAACGCCTGGGGAGCTTTTGTCATCAGAGAGCTCGGAAAACAAGATGTCGAGCATCCCATAAAATATCTCCTGGCATCCATTCCGTATAATTTCTACGCAATCTTTGCCCTACTTCTCGTTCTCTTCATTATTCTGAGGGAAAAGGACTTCGGCCCGATGAAGAAAGCCGAACACCGGGTTAGAGTCGAGAACAAGCTCCTCCGTAACGGAGCTGAACCTTTAATCTCAACAGAGATCGTCTCGATGAAGGCCAAAAAAGGAATCCCACCTCGAGCATTCAACATGGTTCTTCCGGTGGCGACCATGGTGGTTACGATGCCGGTCGCCCTGCTCATCTCGGGGAAAGGAAACATGATGGAGGGCTCTGGCTCTGTCGCTGTCCTGTGGGCGGTTATCCTGGGGCTCGTCGCCGGGGCCATCGCCTACCGCGTCCAGGGAATAATGAAAGTCAGAGAGATCACGGACATCTTCATGAAGGGAGTCGGAGGGCTCATCCCTGTGGCCATCCTGATGATACTGGCCTTTTCCATCGGCGACACGTGTAAAACCTTGGGTACTGGGGAGTTTGTCGCCCAAGCTGCAGAATCCACTCTCAATCCTGGCTTCATTCCCGCCATCGTGTTCATCGTTTCCTGTTTTATCGCTTTTTCCACCGGGACATCGTGGGGAACTTTTGCCATCATGATTCCGATCGCCGTTCCGATGATCAATATAATCGGGCTCCATCCGGGCCTGATCATCGCGGCGGTTCTGGGAGGCGGAGTCTTCGGCGACCACTGTTCCCCGATATCCGATACTACCATCATTTCTTCCATGGCGGCCGCTACAGACCATATCGACCATGTCAGGACTCAGCTTCCGTATGCTTTCCTGGCTGCAGGTATCGCTCTTCTTCTTTTTCTTGTTGCCGGTTTTGCCTTATGATGGTTGACGATCGGCGTACATTCTTTAAGGGAAGCCGATTGTCGGGAGATCCAAGGGGGTATTCCCCTTTGGTCTCAGAGCGCGGGTTCATGCCCTTCCCGAGAAGGGGAAGCCGGGAGCCCAGATAAAGGCCGAGCAACCGGCGGAAGGAGGAACGCGAAGCGGTTCTCCCTCCAAGCGAGGCTTCTGAGGAGGATTGACTCATGACTAAACGATTCAAACCGGCTTTCATCGTCATCCTGTTTGTCCTGTGGACGTCTCTCAACATTGGTCATCCTGGCTCATCTGCAGAGGGCCAGTCTTCACTGTCTGAGGCGATAAAAAAATTCGATGAGTTCGTTGAAATGCGGATGGCTCAGGACAAAGTCCCTGGATTATCCGTCGCGTTCATGAAAGACGACTTCACCTGGGCCAAGGGCTTTGGGTACTCTGACCTCGAGAATAAGGTTTCCACCAAGCCGGAAAGCGCGTACCGCTTGGCCTCGATCACCAAAACCATAACGGCCATCGCTGTGATGAAGCTTGTCGAGGAGGGGAAAATCAACCTTGATGCTGAAGTCCAAGCCTATGTTCCCTATTTCCCCAAGAAAAAGTGGCCGGTCACTGTTCGCCTGCTCCTGGGTCATCTGGGCGGAATCAGCCATTACCAGAATTACGATGTGGAGGGGCGCATCAAGGTCCACAAAAAAACGAAAGACGCCCTGGCCCTCTTCCAGGATTTTGACCTGGTCGCCGAGCCAGGCACACGGTATCACTACTCAAGTTACGGGTATAACCTCCTGGGCGCTGTCATCGAAGGCGCTTCGGGTGAATCCTACGGGAATCATATCCGAAAAAACATCTTTAAGCCCCTTGGCATGACGAATTCCCGGATGGATGATCCCGTGGACATAATCCCCAACCGCGTCAGGGGATACCGCCTCATCAACGGCCAAATCAAGAACTCAGAACACGTGGATATCTCCAGCCGATTCGCAGCCGGCGGAACCCGTTCCACTGTGGTCGACCTCCTCAAATACGCCACAGGAGTAATGGACAAGAAGCTCCTGAAAGAGGAGACATGGAATGCGATGTTCATTTCCATGGCCACACAGGACGGCCGGTCCACTGGATACGGGATGGGATGGGGAGTCCGCCCCTGGAGAGGCCATTTCCAGGTCAGTCATGGAGGTTCCCAGCCTGAAACACGGACCCGCCTTCTGATCTTTCCCAAAGAAAGATTCGCTATAGCCATCGCCTCAAACCTGGAACGACTCAATCTCATGCCCTATGTCAGAAGGTTGGCCGAGCTGGTTCTCGAGGAAGACCTGGATAGCTCCGTTTATGTCTCGGATGAACCTGGACAGGTCATCTATGACTGCTGCGCTGACGTTTTCTCCTACGGGATGAGCCGCTATGACTGGCACGGCAAGGATGTCTTCAGGGATGACAAGGAGCTGGCCAGGGCCTTTTCCTACTTCAACAAGAATGTCAAAAAGAACATCATCGAAAGGAACATCAAAGATGCGAAAAAGAAGATAGATAACGGCTTTCATCCTATCTCAAATCAAGCATTCATCAAAGTCGGCGCCTTCATGGCCTCCTCTCTGAGAGAGAATCTGGGAGAGGACAAGTTCCACAGTTATCACAAGAACGGCACTCTTCCCTTCTTCAAAGACTACATTGAGATCAGCGGTCAATGGCCCTCCGGTAAGAACAAGTTCAAATTCTCAGAAGGCTTCTCTGAGTTGATCTCGGCCTGGGAGAAGGAGTCGTCAACAGTCTACACGGATTCCATCCGGAATCTCTTTATCACGATAAAGACTGACTTTACGGAATGGATTCCCAGCTTGACTGAGGCCTTCTCCGGA
>SOIA01000155.1 GCA_004378665.1 Candidatus Aminicenantota bacterium | reverse complement strand
CTTTTTTTCTGATGTTTATATTTCAATGGCTACGAACACAATTTGTGAGAGCCATTTTATTTCTTGATCTTCAAGGATTTTGTGCGACTGCGGAGAGTATTGCGGTGGATTCCCAGCGCTCTGGCCATTTTTGTCATGTTGCCCTTGTATTTTTTTGAGGCGGTCTCGATGTATATCTTTTCGAATTCTTTCAGGCCGTCTTTGAGGCTCAATTCCTTCTCGACCATTTCCTCGATGATAATTTCCATTTTTCGATGGATAGTGGGTTTATCGGATTTTTTTTGCATCTTTTTCCACCTTTTTCGTGATATCTTGATAAGTTTCCTTGAATTTTTCCTTGAGGTCCTTGGGAATCAGGCCGACCATGATTCTGGTAATCTTCATGCAAAAAGGAGAAAGCTGCGAGTCTTTCAAGGCTTTTTGGCTCACGGGAAACACTGACAGCGCAAAGATAACAACACTGCAGATGAGAATTCCTGTAAGGAAGCCCAGACATCCTCCCAAAAAATTATTCAGTAGCTTCAGCGGACCTTTGATCAATTTAGACAGAAGATGGGAAGATAACCATCCCGCACACACCACAGCCAGAAACACGGTCAAAAAGCCTAAAAATTGGGCTAACACTTCGGAAGAGATGAATCGCATGTAAAGCCAGGACACCTGCTTATAAAAGCCGAGAGCAAATACCACTCCCAGGATGACAGAGAGAAGGCCAAAAACCTGTCTCACGAGCCCTTTAACGATGCCCACGACAGAGGTTACGGCCAGAATAACGAGCAGTATGATATCCAGCATATTCAACGGGTTCACCTTTTTCTTTTTCTCAATTCCTCGACCATCCAGTACTCCCCTTCTTTGAGGGAACCAAAGGAGATATGAGGTTTGATCTTCCCGTGAAAATCAGAACCGGCCGTGGGAACAAGATCCAGTTCTTCAGCCAGAATCTTGTACTGCTCGACTTGAGAGTCGTCATGATAGAATGTGTACACTTCCAATCCTTCAAGCCCACTCGATTTCAATATTGCCAGGTCATACTTGGATGCTCTCTGAAAGTAGGCCCCGGGATGGGCAAGCACCGGCACGGCTCCTATCTCCGGTGCCAACCTGAGCGCTTCCAACAAGTCCAGGTTTCGTTTGGGAACCCAGGCTGGTTTTTCCCTCGTGAAATAGTCCCTGTAGAAAAAATAGGGAGCGAACATCCGGTTCTTCTCCTCATAATATTTTTTTAAGGACGGATGATTTTTCTTTTCGTACTTTTCCAGTAAGACCTGAGCAATCGTCACACCCAAAGGCGGATTCGGTTTCGATTTTCTGGAGACCTCTTTCCAGTTGATATCAAAGCCAATCTCTTGAAGCTTCCGGATACGCTCTTTGCCTTCAACGATTCTTCCTTTCGCGACTTTGTCGATAAGATCAGACACGATCTTTTTTCTCCAGTCCACAAAGGGAAGGAGGAGATGAAACTCCCTGTCATCAAAAAGTGTCGTCAGCTCCAGACTCGGGATGACCTCGATGCCTTCATCCTCACCCAACTCCAGCGCTTCCGGATACGCGGCCACAGTGTCATGGTCAGCGATTGAAATGGCTCTCAGCTTATTCTTTTTTGAGAGTTGAATAATATGAAAAGGAGAAAAATCTCCGTCGCTGCTTTTATTGGAGTGAATGTGGAGGTCGACTTTCCATCGCATCAGAGCTCATTCTTATCTGTCAAGAGTTTGTATATTTCAAAATATCTCTGGGATGTTTGTTCGATTATGGAAGGGGGCAGTGGAGGCGGCGGCGAGTTCTTGTCCCAGTCCGTGCTCTCCAGGTAATCCCGAACAAATTGTTTATCCAGGCTGGCCTGGGATTTTCCTGGAGCATAACTGGAGAGGGGCCAGAAGCGAGAGGAATCAGGAGTAAAGATCTCATCCACGAGGAGGAGCTCATCGTTGTGAAGTCCGAATTCAAACTTGGTGTCTGCGATTATGATCCCCTTCGAGTAGGCATGAAGCGAAGCTTTCTGGTAAAGATCCACGCTGACTTTCTTGATTTTCTGAGCGAGCTTCGGTCCGACCAGCTTTTGCATCTCCTTAAAGGAAATGTTTATATCATGTCCTTCTTCGGCTTTTGTGGCAGGTGTAAAGATAATCTCATCCAGCCTATCAGATTCTTTCAAACCGGGCGGGAGCTTGACACCGCTCGTTTTTCCGGTGGCTTTATAATCTCTCCATCCCGAGCCGGACAGATATCCGCGCACGACACATTCCACGGGAACCACTTCTGTTTTTTTCACCAGCATGGACCTCTTCTCCAGGATATCTCTGTGTTTGTGGAGAAGAGAGGGGAATTCATCTATCTCTGCAATCAGAAGGTGGTTCGGACAAACAAGGGAAGTGTGCTCGAACCAGAATTTGGAAAGCTGTGTTAAAATCTTTCCTTTATCCGGAATGAGGGAGGGAAGAATGTAATCAAAGGCGGAAATCCTGTCCGAAGCCACAACAAGCAGCTTGTCTTCAACCTCATACACATCGCGGACTTTCCCTCTTTTGTACAAAGTCAATTCGGGAATCGATATTTCTGACAGTTCTGTCATAGCACGCTAAAGAATAAAAAAAATTTATTCAAAAAGCAACTAAAATGACATTCCGATAAAACTCAGCATTCTTCCTGCTTTGTCGTCATCCCTCCGGTACGAGGGAAAAGATTCGTCGCAGTGCGAGCAGCAGTCTACGCTGTAAATATTTTCTTTTTCTATCCCGAGGCTCAGCATCTGAGAGAGGTTCTCCCCTTTCAGATCGAAGAGATACTTTTTTTCTTTGGAGGGATGAGGTCGAAAAAGATCGGTCGCAAGCCCCTCCTTTCCAAAACTCTGAAAGACATCCTCCCCAACCTCGTAGCATTCGCTCCCGATGCAGGGCCCCTGGGCCACAAGAAGAGCTGAGGGCAGGCATCCGTAATGATCGCCCATGCCTTGGATGGCTTTTTGAATCACTCGTTTGGATGTTCCTCTCCATCCGCAGTGGACGGCGGCAATGACTTTCCGAGATTCATCAACGATCAGAACAGGAAGACAGTCGGCTGTTTTAATGATCAGAAGGAGCTCGGGAAGGTCAGTGAGCATCGCGTCGCCCTTCAAATTCTTATCGGGAATCCCGTCTATGAATCGGATGATGTCGGAATGAACCTGGTCAAGGTAAATACGTCTGAAACCTGCCCACTCGGATTTTCTCCTGAAATCCTCATCCGTCCATTCCTCCGTCCCAAACCCATGGACAAGGTAAGG
>SOIA01000296.1 GCA_004378665.1 Candidatus Aminicenantota bacterium | reverse complement strand
AATTTGGATGTTGGGTGCTGAGCCTCGGAAAATGACCGGTCAGCGGTATAGGGTTGCCACCGAAGGATTTAGTTCCCTATATGACTACTGGCGACGACAGGAATCTCAGCTAGATTGGCAGTGTCTTTTCGTGTTACCCCCCTGGCTGAAAATCTGGTGGCAGAGCTTCGGGACGAACGCTGAACAATACCTATGCAGCGTTAAGGAGGGGAACTCTCTTATCGGAATATCCCCCCTGATGTTGACCGATAAAACCGCCTATATTTTGGGGAGCCCGGATGTCTGCGATTATGCGGACTTTGTTATTCAACCTGGGAAAGAGCACCTCTTTTTCAACACGATGCTGGATGATCTTGTGAAAAAGGGCATCCATGAGTTGAACCTGGGCCCACTCAGGCCCGATTCTGCAACATTCATGCATCTTTTAAAGATTTCTGAACAACGAAAGTACCAAGTCATTAACGAGGAAGAGGACGTTTCCGCGGAACTTGAATTGCCTCCGACCTGGGATGCATACCTCGGGAGGTTAAAAGGGAAACAACGCCACGAAGTGAGGCGAAAACTGAGAAGATTGAAAGAATCCGGAACCATCAGCTACCAAACATTTGAGAATAAAAGAGCCTTAGAAGAGAGGCTTGACCTCTTTTTACACTTTTTCAGAAAAAGCAGAGAAGACAAAGATATCTTCATGACATCCGCCAGAGAATCATTCTTTAGATCGTTGACAAAGGCGATGGCAGCTGAAGGCCTCCTGAGAATAGGACTTTTGAACCTGGATTCCAGACCTGTCGCTGCGATATTATACTTTGATTATCGCGACATCGTCTACCTCTACAACAGCGGATACGATCCGGAATACCGACACCTAAACGTCGGCTTGATCTCAAAGGTTATGTGTATTAAAGAGAGCATCCAGAGAGGGAAAAAAAGATTTGACTTTCTCAAAGGGGCGGAAGCCTATAAATATCGCCTTGGAGGAAAAGAAATCCCATTATATCGTTCCAGAATTACTTTAAGCTAGAGTGTTGGCAGACTGAGGAGATGAATCTCACCAATTACAGGGAAAGGATCTGGGTGTAGTCGTGAAACTGCGTATAGCCATGCTGAGTGTGCACAGTTGCCCTTTCGGTGAATTGGGCGCAGAAAACACCGGTGGAATGAGCGTTTACATTAGGGAGCTATGCAAAGCACTTGGCAGACGTGGACATATCGTTGATGTCTTCACCCGCACACATGAGCCGATACATGACCAGATTATAGAATTTGGTCAAAACGCCAGACTAATCCACTTTAAGGCAGGAGATGAAGAGGATACGAGCCGATTGAAGATTTATCCCTACCTTTCTGAATTTTCCCGCCAAGTAGATAAGTTTAGCAGGCAAAACGGGTATCATTATGACCTGATCCACAGCCATTATTGGCTTTCGGGGTGGGTCGGAAGGCAACTGCAGCAGTGGTGGGACATCCCTCATGTCACGATGTTCCATACTCTGGGCGCTGTGAAGAATGCTGTCGATACGGGTATCAGGGAGCCGGAGGTCCGAATAAAGTCTGAAAAAGAAATAATCAAAGACTGCCACCGTATTATTGCACCGACAGGGAGAGAAAAAGATTATCTCATTAACTATTACAATGCCTCTCCCGAAACCATTAGCATAATTCCATGCGGTGTAAATCTGGATATTTTCAGGATCATAGAAAAGGAAATTGCGAGGAATAGTCTTGGTTTTAACGGAGAAGGAATTATTTTATTCGTCGGCCGCATTGTCCCTATAAAGGGTATAGATAAACTCTTCATGGCATTAAACCATCTTGAGAATATTGAACGACTCCGGCTCCTCGTGATCGGGGGTGATAAAAATTGTCAAGACGAAGTGAACCGCCTAAGGCGTCTTTCGAAAAGCCTGAAGATAGAAAGTTCTGTCACGTTTCTGGGATTAGTGGAACAAGAAAAGCTGCCTTATTTTTACAGCGCTGCCGATGTATGCGTGTTTCCATCCCATTATGAAAGCTTTGGCCTGGTTGCACTGGAATCCCTAGCCTGTGGAACACCGGTCGTAGCTACCGATGTGGGAGGTATTCGGAGTGTTGTTCGTGATGGAGAGACGGGCTATATCGTTTTGGATAATGTACCTCAGCTTCTTGCAGAGAAAATCACCCTTGCCCTTTCCACGCCAAGGGCTAAAACAGATGCAAGTTGTTCGATAAGAGAATCCGTTTTTAAATTCAGTTGGTCAAATATCGCTGAAGCTACTCTTCAGGAATATCAGACCTTTAATGGCAAAAAAATAATCTGATCGTTCACCCTAGGGAAAAGCCATTTATATACCAATCCCATTGACCCTAGCCCTCGATCCTCCTTTCAAACCAAAGTGTGGTCTTCCCTATCTCAAAACCAGCGGATTTATAAAGTGTCAATGCAGCCTCATTTTCACTGTCTACAGAAATCTGTGTAATGTTTGTCCCCTGTTTTATTAAATAGCTTAGACCTGCCGCGAACACCTGTTTGGCCAGTCCACGTCCTCGATAATCCGGGTCAACACCTAACATATGGATGCTTCCGCTTCGCCTATCTTTCCGATCATCTCTTCCAAGGTTTATTTTCGTCCAACAATAGGCGATAGGCCTATCCCCATCCCATGAAATGACAATACCTTCCGGGAGACAACACGGAAGCTTAGTACGATATGTTATCTCCTCGACAGTGTTTGGATTGAATCCCCAGGTATCCATGAAGGAACGGTTTTGAATCCGGGTTAGGGCTGCCTCTTCACCTCTTTTAAACGTACGGCATGAAAAAGGGACATAGTTAGTATTCGGTAACCTCGCCTTCTGCAAATCGAGATTCAATTCATAAAAACGGCGGATAGGCTTGAAGTCCATCATGCACAGGAGATTTTTTTCCAATAGGTTCTCATTCGATGTAAATATATGAGCTAGTGTCAGCTTCAATTCCTCCGTTCGTCTGAATGAACGATCAAGAAGACGCTTTAGCAGTCCGTCTGTTCGATCAGCCGGGTGTACCAGGTAGCTGACGACACACCGCTCAATACTCTCTTCCGCCAGAACATGCACATATCCTCGTATGGTTCCTGCGTTTTCAACTACATATAGGTTTTTTTCCAGGTTGTAAGCGGGAATTCCCTTGTACGCTAATATCCATTCTAAAGGGATGCCGCATCCAACCAGTCCTTTTTTTTCAATTTCATCTCTGAATCGGATCAACTTCGATAAATCTTCCTGGTCGTATGGTTTTATTGTTTCAGTGTCTA
>SOIA01000334.1 GCA_004378665.1 Candidatus Aminicenantota bacterium | reverse complement strand
GAGGAGAGCAAGAATGAGTGCGAAAATAGACTACAAAGAGATAAAAAAGCTCGTACAGTTCATGGAAGAAAAAAAACTTTCCCATTTCGAGCTCGAAATAGAAGGACTGAAAGTTAAAATCAGCCGAAATCCGAGTCCCCTGCCTCCTCCAGAATCCCCGCCTGTCCCTCAAGAGCCCGAAGAATCTGAAGGGAATGAAAGTGTTGAGCCTCAAGAGGCCGAACCTGAAAAAGGAAAGAATAACCTCATTTTCATCACCTCTCCTATGGTCGGAACTTTCTACCTGGCACCTGATCCTTCCTCTTCTCCCTTCGTTGAAGTCGGGGACCCGGTGGAGAAAAACCAAACCCTCTGTATTATCGAGGCCATGAAACTGATGAACGAGATCGAATCAGAAATCGAAGGAGTTCTTGAAGAAATTTACGCCGAGAATGGCAAACCGGTCGAATACGGACAGAAACTCTTTGCCATCAAACCTCTCTCCTGAGCGCTGATGTATTCAAAAATCTTAATTGCAAACCGGGGCGAAATATCCCTTCGAATCATCCGCGCAGCCCGAGAACTGGGCATTAAAACCGTTGCGGTCTATTCTGAACCGGATAAAAACTGTCTTCACGCCATGTCCGCTGACGAAAAAATCTGCATAGGTCCGGGCAAATCCTCGGAAAGCTATCTCAACATCCCCAATCTTTTGAGCGCGGCTGAGATCACTAAAGCAGATGCGATCCATCCGGGCTATGGTTTCCTGGCAGAAAACCCCCGGTTTCCTGAGATCTGTGAAACACACGGGATAACCTTTATCGGCCCTTCAGCATCCCTCATCAGGCTTATGGGAGACAAGAACAGGGCCCGCCAAGAGATGAAGAGGGCTAAACTCCCCGTTATTCCAGGGAGCGAGAATATTATCGAGGACGTCACTGAAGCGAAAAGCACCACTCAAAAAATCGGATACCCCATCATTCTCAAGCCTGCAGCCGGAGGAGGAGGCAAGGGCATGAGAATTGTCCGCTCGGCCATTAAGCTGGAAGAGCAATTCTCAATCGCCCAAAACGAAGCCAATGCCGCTTTTGGCGATCCTTCCCTTTACATAGAAAAATTCATCCCCGGAGCCCGCCACATCGAGGTGCAAGTCATCGGGGACAGCAAGGGAAATATCGTGGCTTTTGGTGAGAGGGAATGCTCGATTCAGAGAAAATACCAGAAAATCATCGAAGAAACGCCTTCTCCTTTCATCGACGAGAAGTTCCGGAGAAGATTGATAAAGGTAGTCAAGGAGGCGGCCCATTTCATAGGCTACCAGAGTCTGGGGACGTTTGAATTCCTTGTGGACGAGAAGAAAAAGTTCTATTTTATGGAAGCGAACACTCGTGTCCAGGTCGAACACCCCATCACAGAAATGGTGTACGATATTGACCTGATCAAAGAGCAGATTAAAATTGCTGCAGGGGAAATAATTTCATTCCCGCACACTTTAAAAATGAACGGCCACAGTATCGAATGCCGGATCAACGCAGAGGATCCCGAGACTTTTGTCCCCTCTCCTGGAAAAATAGATTTTCTGGTTTTACCTGGAGGACCTGGAGTCCGGGTCGATTCTGCCGCTTACAGCAGCTGGCAGATCCCCCCTGATTATGACTCTCTCTTGGCAAAAATTGTGGTCAAGGCCCCCTCTCGTAAGGAAGCCATCCAAAAAATGCTAACCGCACTGGAAGGCACGATCATCGTTGGCATAAAAACAAACATCCCTCTCCATTTGAACATTCTTTCCAACTCGGATTTCATCAAAGGGAATTACGACATCCAATTTATGGAAAAATTCCTCAAGAAAAAAACTACGGAAAAGGAAAAAACCTGATCGGAAAATAGACTATACTGACGCTGAAGGCGCCGGTATTATCTCCCACAAGATTTTCGTTGATTCCCAAAAACAGCTGCCCGCTGATGGGCATCCTGACTTCATTATCTGGCCCGATGAAAAACTTCTCCCTGATCTCGTGGCGAATCTCTCGGCCCGAACCCTCATCGATTTCGATGGAGAGGAGGATGGACACCTTTCCGATCAAAGCCCCGATATTCCTATCCGTAAAAGGCTGCTGCCTGGTTTTGAGATCATACCCATCGGGTCCACAATACACTTTGATGTTTCCTTCCTGGAGGTACACGGTTCCGAAGGCACTGAAGGAAATTTCCTGGCCTTCATGGACCTCGATGCCTGTATCAGTCCAGTCCCGATCGCCCATAACAGTCACATCCAGCAGGAGTTCCTGATCTGAGACAGGCTGCCTTGTCGCCCCACGGGAGGATGGCTGCATGAGAGATTCCAGACGAGTCTTAAATTCTCTAAACCTCGTATGCGTCAAAGGAGAAGTCAAAGAAGGAAATAATCTTATGCTGGAAGAAATCTTCCGGCTTCTTCTCTGGTTCCAGGGATTTCTCCTCAGCCATCGGGGCAAAGGCCTTTCTCTTCTCCCAAGACGATTGAGCAGGGTTAAGAATGCCTGCGGGTTGAATTCTGCATTGTAATTGTTCAATAGAGCCAGCTCATCCGCCTCCTCCACCTGGAGAGAAGTATGCCTGAGGTTTGAAAAAAACATATATACGCCTCCCTCGGACACAAAAAGTCCAGACAACGTCTCCCATCCTTGATCCCCGGTGAGTTTTTCTTCAGGAGAGAAATCCGTTTGCCGGGCCAATTTTTTATAAATGTGCTGATGGACATGCCGGGCTATGATATGCCCGAACTCAAAAGACAGGATCGCAGCCAGCTCAGACTCCGATTCTACGGCTTCTATCAGGCCTCGACTCAGATACACATGTCCTCCCAAAGCCGCAAACGCATTCACATCAGAGGAGTCAATGATCCTGAAAGACCAGTCCCAATCTCCTATAAGCTCTCGCAAATTATTCCTCTCGATGATCCGTCGTCCTATTATTTTCAGGTAGTCATCCAGGGGCTCATCTTTGAGGATGTCTGTCTCTTTTTCGATCTCAGACGCAATTCTTCGGGCATAGGACCTTTCATCACTCGCTGGGATGAAATCAAATTCAACAGCTTCCCTTTCCTCCTGCAGGCTCCAACCGAGTCTCCCCGCAGAAGAAGAGTCGGAAAGAGAAAAGCAGGCCAAGAATAAAAAAACCAGCGTGATCCGCCCGAGTACAGGTGCTCCACCATTCTTCGTTTGTACTCGGAATCCCGGTCTCTTTTTATCTCTCATCAACATTGTTGTATTTTACAGGAAATGGCGTTAGGTCTCAACATTTGACTTTTTTCCCACTGCTATTCAAATGTCAAAT
>SOIA01000187.1 GCA_004378665.1 Candidatus Aminicenantota bacterium | reverse complement strand
AGATCTTGGCCGCCGGATACTTTGAGGAAAAAGATGAGGTTCCTCTTGAATTCACAATCGACGAACCTCAGAAAATAAAAAGCTTACTGAAAGACAATCAGGACATTCAAGGCATCGAGAGCCGCATCCTCTTTCAAGCCAGCATCATCACTGGCATGGATGAGCTTCCCTGTCTGGGTGTGGCCATCGAGCCTGAAGTCGATCCGCTGGTGTTCAAGATCAAAGAGTCCATTAAAGACGGGCGCTTCCTGGAATCTTCGGAGTCGAAAATCATACTGGGCAGCGGCCTGGCCCGGGATCTGGGACTGGAAGTCGGAGACGACTGCGTTTTGAGGCTGTTTCTCTCCACAGAAGATTTTATCTGGAATGCGCTCGACCTGGAAATCATAGGGATAGCTAAAACCGAAAACCCGATGGTCAACCGGCAGACCGTCTTCATCCCCCTTTCTCTCGCCCAGGAAGCCTTAAGCCTGGAAAACAAGGTGACAGAGCTCGCAATCCGGATCAAAGACAGGAATCAGCTTCTCGAGGTCAAAGACTCCATTCAGAGTCGGCTGGCCACCTTGAACAAAGATTATGAGGTCGTGAGTTTCGAAGAATACGCCTCTGACTTCAAAGAGCTGATGAGGTTAAGAAGCCGGATCCAGGTCCTCATCCCTCTGATGATGATCCTGATCGCTACCCTGGGAATCGTGAACACCATGCTCATGGCAGTCATGGAGCGGACGCGTGAGATCGGGATGCTGGCCGCGATGGGCATGAGGAAATTGGAAATCATGCTGGTTTTTGTTTTTGAGGGCGCGCTTATCGGTATTTTTGGTTCTCTTACGGCCTGCGTTATCGGAGGTCTGGGAGGCTGGTGGCTAGAAACCAAAGGATTCAGCATGTCTTTTCTGGGAAAGGAGATGTCCGACATATTGTCCTTTTTCCCCATAGAGGTGTTTAAGGGAGATATGACAGTGGGAATATTAATCTTCACTCTTGTCTTGGGAATTGTTGTCTCTATCCTGGCCAGTCTTTACCCGGCCTATAAGGCTGTCAAACTCGACCCGATTCAGGCATTGAGGCACGTAGGATGAAAAAGCTCATTAAATTAGCATGGCGGAACATTTGGAGAAATTGGCGCAGGACAATTCTGACCTCCCTGGCTGTGGCCTTTGGAATGATCTCTATCATCTTTACATACAGCTATATCAAAGGTATGAGCGAAAGCATCTATCAAAACCTTATAGATACAGAACTCGGGCATGTGAAAATCGTATCCAGAGAGTTCTTAAGGCTGGAAAGAATCATGCCCAAGGAACACCTCGTTTACAACGCTCAAAGCATAGAAACCGGCATCTCCTCGCTTCCGGGGATATCCGCCATGACGGAAAGGATCAAATTCCGTCTCATTCTCTCCGCCGAAGATGAAAACGAACCGTGCTTGGGCATCGGTATCAACACTGAGCAGGAGAAAAACTTTTTTGACCTTAGAAAGCATTTGATTCAAGGGAGCTATTTTCAGGAGTCAGCGGCGGAAATGCTCATCGGTGACGGTCTGGCTCAAAAATTAGGAGTCCATCTCGGTGATGAGCTCCTGGCTGTGACCACGGACATCAATTACTCCACCTATGCGTTGACCTTCACGGTGGCCGGAATCTTTAAGACTGGATTTTCCTTCATGGACAAAAACTTTTTCTACATTCCCATCGAAAAAGCCCAGGAGCTTCTCGACTGTCACGGAGCCGCACACGAAATCCTGCTTCTGCTCGAGGATGCGGAGAAAGCCACGGAAATCTCTTCTGAGATCCTGGCTTTCCTCAAAGAGAACAGGCTGGAGGATACTCTCACTGCTGTCCCCTGGAATGACAACTTCTTCATGACCTACCTGCCCTTTGCGAACATCATGGTGGGCAGCATCCTGTTGATCATCATGCTCATCGCTGCTCTGGTCATCCTGAACACCATGCTCATGGCTGTAGTGGAAAGAACCCACGAGATCGGGATCATCAAATCCATGGGAATGAGGAATGGAGGGATTATGGCTTTGATCCTTGTGGAGTCTACGTTCATAGGCCTTCTGGGCGTGTTCATCGGCGGATTGATCGGCAGCGGTCTGTCACTTTTCGCCCAGAGCACCGGGCTGGATTTTACCAGGATGATGGAAAAAATGGAATTCGAATTCGCCTTCGTTTCTCCCATCATCTATCCCAAATTTACCCTGGGGATTCTTTTTGGAGCGGCGGTGTTCTGCTTGGTGACTACAATCGTCGCCGCTTTTTACCCGGCCCGGAAAGCCTCGCGGATGGAGCCGGTGGATGCTCTGCGAACAAGCATGAAATAATACTCGGTAATAAATAACCTGATTTATTTGGCGAATTTGTAGGGACTTGATTTATCAAGCCCACCTGCTTACTTGAATGAAGAAAAATGTGTGTTTTATAAATCAAACACCTACAGAATATGAATGGAACATGACATACTAAATACGCGATTTAAGCGATAAAATCTATAAAAAAAGGTAATTAGCTATGAATAAAGTAGTTTTATTTTTATTGATCATATGTATCGTGGTGACTTGTGGGAGAGCCGGAGAGGATTTAACAGCAGAAGAGATACTGGCCATGAGAGATAAAAACATGGTCTTCAAAACCGCTTATTCTGAAATCGACATGATCATCACCATAGGAAAGAGGGTTATCGAAAAAAAACTCACGAGCTACACAGAAGGAACAGAGAAATCCTTTGTTGAATTCCTGAGTCCTGCAAGAGACCGGGGAACAAAAATGCTGAAAATCGGAAAGGTTCTTAAAATATATTTTCCCTCTGCAGAAAGGGTGATGCGCCTCTCAGGCCACATGCTGCGGCAAAGCATGATGGGCTCAGACTTCTCCTACGAGGACATGACAGAAACAGCCGAAGGGCTGAGAAAAAAATATGATGTCAAACTTCTAGGAGAAGAAGTCTTTGCTGGCGCTCAATGTTATATTTTGGAGCTTGAGTCCAAAATTGAAAATAAAACTTATTTTTTCATAAAAATCTGGGTAGACAAGGAAAGATTTATCGGACACAAGGTCGAGTTCTCCGCGAAAAGCGGCAAATTGCTGAAAGTCATGACCGTGGGAAACATCCAGTCCTTCAAGAACAGGTACTATCCGACACGGGTGACCATGGAGGACAAGCTGAGGAAAAACTCAAAAACCGAGATGATGATCAAAACCATCCAGTTCGATGCGCCCATCCCCGAAGGGACGTTCACCGAGAGAAACCTGATGCGGAGATAGGAGGAATCCCCGCAGCTCAGGAAAGATGCTTAC
>SOIA01000008.1 GCA_004378665.1 Candidatus Aminicenantota bacterium | reverse complement strand
GTGGAGGAGGTGGAGGAGGTGGGGGAGGCGCAAGGAATGCGCTGTAGATTTCAACTGTGGGCAAGTTTTGTGTGCTGAGCAAGGGAACGATGATTATAGATGCAACGAGGAAAACATGGATGATCAATGCGACGGGGAACGCAATAGCTCTTCGGGCGGCTCCTTTTTCAGCAATAAAAAATGAGTCTTTAAAAATCTGAGGGATTTCTTCTTTTTGTGGCTTGATTTTTTCTTGCTGCTTGGTTTCTTCAGCCATTTTCATACCTCAAAATTAGACTATGTATATAACCAATTAAAAAGTATAAAGCATATGTATTTTTTTTACAAGTTTAATATAATGAGCAGCAAATCTCATTTTCCCATTCCCTTTTTCGGCTTGAAAATTTTGTTCCAGAAATAGAGATAAGGACAGGATTGGTATATGGAGGAATAAGTTCCAACGATCACACCGATCATCATAGTGAACGCAAAGTCGTTGATCACTTTGCCCCCGAAGACAAAAAGCGCGAACACGGTCATAAAAGTCGTTCCTGAAGTGATGGCCGTCCGGCTCAATGTCTGGTTGATGCTTGTGTCCAGGATTTCTCCGAATTCGTGCCGTCTCATGCCTTTTATGTTGTCTCTGACTCTGTCGAAAATGACGATGGTATCGTTCAGAGAGTATCCGACTATCGTGAGGATAGCCGCGACAACAGGAAGGTTAACTTCTCTGTTGGTGAAGGAAAAAATACTCATGGTGAACAAGACATCATGAGCCAGAGTGAGGATGGCGGCGACTCCGTAGGCAAACCTGAACCGGAGTCCTATGTAGGTGAGCATTCCGATCAAAGCCCAGACTGTCGCCTGTGTCGCCTTTATTCTCAATTCTTCGCCGACCTGAGGCCCGACGGATTCCCTGCGCTTGACCGCTAAGCTTCCAAAAAAGGTCTTGTCTTTCAGAAAATTGACGATTTCCTGGTCTATTCCTGCCTCGAGAAGCTGGTCATAGTTTTCGATGATTCCTTTGAGCTTACTCGATTCCCTTGAATCGATGATCGCACTCGCGGCTTCCTGAGTATTCTCAAGAAGGGAAGCCGCAAGGATTCGTGTCAATTCATCCGTATCGATATTGTTGAGGTCAGCCAATCCGCTTTCAAGGGCTGATCGGTCTTCTTCCGTCGTCAGGACTTCAACGATTCTCCTCCCCATGATCTCGTGGGCTTCCTGGTCCTGCTCTGTTACTTCTTCAGGGCTCGCAGTCCTTATCAAGTACTCCCGTTCGCCTTCTTCCACTTCCTGGATCTTGGGGCTTCCCAGCTCAGCGGTTCCTAACATTTGTCTCAATTCATCGATGGGATAAGGATCTTTGAACCGGATTTGGACCAGTGTGCCGCCGGTAAAATCGATTCCGCCTGTTAGTCCCTTTCCCTTGGTCATATTAATGATTCCCGCGATGATGAGGATTCCGGAGAGGGCAAACGCGAAGAGCTTGTAATTCATGAACTTGAAGTTGGGCTGCTTGAATATCTGCATCTTATATGCTCAGCTTTTCTCTCTTTTTCTTCCTGGATTGAGTCAGGTCAAAAATTAAGCGTGAAACAAACACAGCCGTGAACATGCTTGCCGTAATTCCGATGATCAGGGTCACTGCGAATCCTTTGATCGGGCCGGTGCCGAACTGAAAGAGGAAAATGGCGGCGATAATCGTGGTGAAGTTGGCGTCCATGATGGTTCGCAGAGCGCGGGAAAAACCGGAGGCGATCGAGCTCATCGTGCTCTTTCCTGAAGTCAGTTCTTCTCGAATACGTTCGAACACAAGGACATTGGCGTCCACTGCCATACCGATAGTCAGGATGATTCCGGCGATGCCGGGAAGCGTCAGGACCGCATTCTCTCCAAAGTAACCAAGGATTCCCATCAGGATGAGGATATTCAGACTGAGAGCTACAACGGCATTGATGCCGGAAAGCCGGTAGTAGAAAACCATGAAGATCATGATGAGAATGACAGCCAAAATACAAGCAGAGAGACCTTTCCGGATGGAGTCCGCCCCAAGAGAAGGACCGATCGATCTTTCCTCCAAATACCTGACAGAAGCGGGAAGCGGTCCCGCTCTAAGTATGAGGGCCAGGTCGTCGGCCTCTTCGATTGCGTAGGTGCCGTGGATGATTCCTCTGTCCGAAATCCTGTCCCGAATGGTTGCCACTTCCTGTATCTTGCCGTCGAGGATGATGCTTAAGGGTTTGTTGAGGTTGTCGGAAGTGAATTTATAGAATCTTCTGCCCGCTTCAACGTTGAGCGTGAATAATACAGCCGGATTGTTCCATTCATCCGTCGACCGGCGGGCATTGATCATGTCCTTTCCCGTGACCGGAGCGATCTTGCTCACGAGGTAATAACCGCCTTCTGTCCGATCCGGATCTCCTCTTAGGATCTCTGCATCGGAAGGAACTTCGCCTCCGAAATCCCGAAGGAGAATTTCACTATCAGGGGCAGGTCCACCGAGCACCAACTTCCATTCCAGGAGGGCTGTGGTTTTGATGATGTTCTTGATTCTTTCGGGGTTCTCGACTCCGGGAAGCTCGACGATTATCCTGTTTCCCGTGCCCTGCCTCTGAATGATCGGGTCAGCCAGTCCGAGTTCATCGACTCGGTTCTGTATGGTTTCCCGGGCCTGCCTGACAGAAAGGTCTCTTAAATGGTTTACAGCCCCGGGCTTTAAAGAAAAGGATACGAGGTTGCCCGTGATGGAATAATCCCAATCTTTGAAGTAATCGTCCAGGAGGTCCTTGATCTCTTCTTCCTGGTCCAGGTTGATTTCCTGGATCGAGAACCGGATGATGTCTTCCTTCGAGACGGTTGTGTACTCTAACTTTTCTCTCTTCAGGAGGTCTATGAGCCGGAGGATTTCCTGGTCTGTCTCGATGCTCAAGGCATCGTCCGTGATGACTTCAAGCACAAGATGCATTCCCCCCTTCAAATCGAGTCCGAGGTGAATTTTCTTGCTCGGGGGATAGGAAAAGAAGACAGCTAAGACTATGACCGCTAATACCAGGATAACTTTCCAGCGCAGGTCTTTTCTCATGTTACAGTTTTTGTACTTCGACTATCGTCCTTTTTAATGTAGAAGAGAGAATTATGTCTATTCTCGGCTACTAAATCAACGAGAATTCAGCTTTCTTTTTGTTTGGGTGTCAGGATGACAGCAATGGAATTTTTGGAAACGTCTATCTTGACGTTGGAGGCGATTTTCACTTCTATCTTGTCTTTCTGGACGCCCATTACGGTTCCGTGGATTCCACCCGAAGTGATGACTTTATCTCCGGATTTGAGCTGTCCGACCATTTCCTGGTGCTTTTTCTGTTTGGTGCGCTGAGGCTTGATGAGCAGAAAGTAGAAGATCACAAAGACAAGGATGAACGGGATCATGGCTGTGAATATGCTTCCCTGGGGACGAGCCGCGGGTTGAGCCTGCAGCGCAAGCGTGAAAAATGCTGAAAAAATCATTTAATTCCTTCCTTTTTTCTTATTATAGTACTTTTGAGGCTTTGATACGAATTTGATTGAATAGATTGCCTAATTTTGCGGAAGATGTCAAGGTAAAAGTAAAGGTTGTGGATCGTGTTGAGTATGGAGGAGCTGATTTCCTGGCGTTCGTAAAGGTGGCGCAGGTACGCACGGGAAAAATTCTGGCACGTGTAGCATGAGCAGTCTTCATCGATGGGCCTCTGGTCATTGGCATATTTGATGTTTTTGATGACGATCTTTCCCTCGCTCGTGAAGAGAGTTCCGTTGCGTGCGTTTCGTGTGGGGAGTACGCAGTCAAAAAGGTCTATCCCCCTGTCCACGGCCTCCGTGATATCGCTGATGTAGCCAATGCCCATGAGATAGCGGGGTTTTTCTCGCGGGAGCAGGGAGTCGGATTTTTCGATAATTTCCATCAGCTGTGATTTCGGCTCACCCAGCCCGAGGCCTCCCAGGGCATAGCCGCTGAAATCCATTTCTGTCAATTCCTCGGTGCTCTTCTTTCTCAGGTCCCAGTTGACGCTTCCCTGAGTGATCCCCCAGAGAAGCTGGGAAGATTTCTGTTGGGTGAAATGAGCTTGGGACCGCTTGGCCCAATGAGATGTCAGGTTGACGGCTTCCTTCATGTTGTCTTTGGAGGCGGGAAACGGAAGGAAGTGGTCCAGGGTCATGATGATATCCGAGCCCAGCGTTATTTGAATGTCTACGACATCCTCAGGAGAGAGGAAAATTTTGGTTCCGTCGAGATGTGACGTGAATTCCACTCCTTTTCTTTTCACCTTGACAAGAGGAGAAAGGCTGTAGATCTGGAAGCCTCCACTGTCGGAGAGGATCGGCCTGTCCCAGGATATGAAGGAGTGGATTCCTCCCGATTGACCTATTGTTTCCAACCCGGGCCTGAGGAACAAATGGTAGGAATTGACCAACATCAATTGAGCTCCCAGGCTTTGAAGGAGGCTGTGGGGGAGTCCTTTAACGGTTCCCTGGCTTCCCACCGGGGCGAATGCAGGAGTTTCGATCGGGCCGTGGGGAGTATGGATGATCCCTGTCCGGGCAGACGTGCGGCTGTCTGATGATGTGATCTCGAATGTTTTTTTCATGGTACTATTCTCATATGGGGTCAGACCCCATCATTTGGCAAACCGGAAATATATGACGTCTCCATCCTGGACGTGGTACTCCTTGCCCTCAAGCCGCACAGCCGCATTTTCTTTGGCGGCCTGGAAGGAACCGTGCTGGAGAAGCTCTTCCCAGGAGATGACCTCGGCACGGACGAATCCTTTTTCTATATCCGTATGGATGGCACCCGCCGCTTTTAAGGCGGTCGTGTCTTCAGGGATGGTCCAGGCCTTCACTTCTTCCTTGCCGATCGTGAAGAAGGTGATGACTTTGAGAAGGTCGTAGGAGGACTTGAGGAATTTGGGTGCACTCAACTCCTTCAAACCGTATTCTGCGAGGAACATTTCTTTTTCCTCGTTTTCCAGTTCGAGGATTTCTATCTCGATCTTGCCGCAAAAAGCCTGGATAGCGACGCCTTTTTTCCGGGAAGAGGCGAACTTATCCGGGTTTTCGATGAGGGGAATATCTGTCTCGTCGACGTTCACCATATGGAGAAGTCTTTTCTGGCTGAGGAAGGCAAAGCTGCTGATCAGCTTTTCCTCCTGAGCCGAAAGCTCCATCTCGCGAATTCCCTTTCCTTCCTCCAGATGGGAACGCAGTGTCTCCAGAAGTTCTTTTTCCTTTTCCCCCTCGGGAGTTTTCGACCGCTGCAGTTCTTTCTCGAGTTTCTCCAGCCTGGATTCCACAGAGACCAGATCGGCCAGGATCAGTTCCTCTTCCATCGATCGAATGTCTTCTTCGGGATTGATCTTGCCCTTGGGATAGGGGATTCGCTCGTCCTGGAATCCTCTGACAACATGGGTGAGTCCGTTGGCCAGTCGGAGAGTGCTGAGATAGGTGCTGTCTTTGACTTCACCGTAAGCAATTCCTGCCAGGTCCACAAAATCGACAGCGGCCGGAATCTTATTTTTTTCAGGATAAAGAGCTCCTATTTTGTCAAAGCGGGGATCAGGAACAGGACAGGTTCTCTGGTTAAGTTCTTTTTTCCCATCCTCATAGGATTTCACCTCAATTTTAGCACCTGTGAGGAGGTTGAAGAGCGTGGTTTTTCCGGTTTTTGGATACCCGAAAAGAGTGAAATTCATGGACTCAGTATAATATAAACGTGCAAGAAAGGCGAGATGAAGAGGGGAGGCCATGACAATCGACTTTTCCCGTTCATCCGATTCATTCTCTACATGTAAAGTATCGTAACCTTTTCAAATTAAATAAGTTATGCAATAAAGCGCCTGCCTCCGATGCCCTCGTGTGATTTATTTCACTTGATTATTTGGGCAGGAAAAATATAATATATTATTTCGGAAAAAAGACGATGAAAAAATCAAAAGCGATTCTACTTCTTTTGCGGCTTCCATTCATGACGGTGAGTGCGGGGGCCGTATTCTTGGGCACGGCCTTTGCCTGGTGGGAAACGGGCCAGTTCAACCTTCTTCACTTCATCTTGGTTTTCCTGGGCGCCTGTTTCCTACATATCAGCTGCAACGTGGCCAACGATTATTTTGACTTCAAGAGCGGGAATGACGCGTTGAACAAGAATGCGCTGGTTCCTTTCTCGGGCGGGAGCCGGATGGTTCTGGACGGTTTTGTCAAACCGAAGGAAGCCCTGACAGTCTCGGCCGTTTTCGCCTTGCTGGGCTCAGCGATCGGCCTCTATCTCAACGCGGTGTCAGAAGGAAACATCATTTTATTCATAGGCCTGGCGGCTGTCTTTTTTGTTTTCAGCTACAACGGTTTTCCGGCTCGGCTTGTCAACAAGGGACTGGGGGAAATCGCCATATTCCTCGCCTGGGGGCCTCTGATGGTCCTGGGAGCTTACTATGTTCAGGCCCAAAATCTGTCTTCGCTCTGGCCTTTGATCGTAGCTGTTCCTTCAGGCATACTGACCACCCTGGTCTTATTGATCAATGAGTTCCCAGATAAAGAAGCAGATTCCTCGACCGGGAGAAAAACCTGGGTCATTCTTTTCGGATTTAAAAAAAGCCTGTTGATCTATCTGTTCCTGGCACTGTGCTGTTATGCGGTCGTCCTGGCCGGGATATTCCTGGGCGGCTGGCCGTTGTGGTCTTTAATGGTGATGATCACTTTTCCCCTGCCTTTTATTGTGTTTAAAATTGGCAGCGCAAACCTGGATAACTGGCCCGGATTTTTACCGGCAGTGAAGAACACGATTTTGATGAACTTCATTTTTTTAATCGTTTTAAGTGTTTCGTTCGTTATATAAAGTGAGAGTGGTTCGAGATGAAAGAAGAAAAGATGAAAGAAGACAAAGCAAAAGAAGAGAAGGTCAAACCCGAAGGCCCCAAGGAAGAAGGTAAAAAGCGCGAAAAGAGCGGTTTTCGGGAATTCTTCGAGCTTATCGCCGAAACTGCGGTTTTTGTTTTTTTTGTGATGACATTTGTCGTTCAAGCTTTCCAGATTCCGACAGGCTCGATGGAACCCACTCTGCTTGTCGGAGATTTTCTCCTCGTGAACAAATTCGCTTATGCTGACCCGGTTTTGCCTTTAGAAGGGCTGGTCTTCCCCCCAAAAAGAATCAAAAGAGGAGATGTAGTGGTTTTTAAATTCCCTGGCGATCTCCAGAAGGATTTTGTCAAAAGAGTCGTTGCACTGGAGGGGGAAAAGATCGAGGTCAAAAACAGGCAGGTCTACATCAATGATGAACCCATCCTTGAAGATTATAAAATTCACATAAACGGTCAGGTTCGTGACCAGGAAGATAATTATTATTATTATAATGATACCATCAAAGAGAATTATGGTCCTGTGACTGTGCCGAAGGGGCACTGCTTTGTCATGGGGGATAACCGGGATAACAGCTACGACAGCCGCTACTGGCGCTTCCTTCCTGTGAACAACATAAAAGGAAGACCCTGGATCATCTATTTTTCTTATAATGCCGAAAAAGACGCCTACAAAAAAACCAGCCTCAAGGAAAGATTGAAAAAATTCTTGAGTTTTATCCTGAAGGCCAGGTTGAACCGCTTCCTCAAAGTCATCAGATAAAAAGGGGCCAGGCCCCTTTTTTCCTTTTTTCTCCCCATATTGACCAGAGAAGAGGATTCGAATATGATAGGGAAAAGTGAATAATCCGGTTATTGCCTTGATGTCTGATTTTGGCGAGGATGATTTTTTTTATCGCTTCTCTGATGAGAGTGTTATCGTCTGAGCAGCGGATGTGAGAATGGAATATTTTGAAGGCACCGTAGAATCGATCGTCTTTTACAGCCCGGATACGGGATACACGGTCTGCAAGTTTTCTCTCGAGGACGGACAGACCATGACCGTTGTGGGTTCGTTCCCGCCTCTGTCTCCAGGGGAAATGCTGAAGATCAAAGGAAAATGGGAGATCAATCCCCGGTTCGGACAGCAGTTCAGAGTGGAGAACTTCCTTCCCATCCTTCCTGCTTCAGCCAAAGGAATCGAGAAGTTTCTCTCATCCGGATTGATCAGAGGCGTGGGCCCTGTTCTGGCGCGAAGGATCATCAAGAAATTCGGGGCGGAAACCATAGATATCATTTCGAAGAAACCCGATAAGCTCAAGCAGGTCGAGGGAGTCGGAGAAGTCAAGCTGAAGGAGATCAAAAAGTCCTGGGCCGAGAATCAGAACATCCGAGACCTCATCATATTTCTTCAGGAGCACAATGTGTCCACCAATCTGGCCACGAAGATCTACCACCAGTACGGAGAAAAGTCTTTCCAGGTGTTGAAGACCAATCCCTATCAAGTCTGCCTGGATATCTGGGGAGTCGGGTTCAGGACTGCGGACCAGATGGCCCTAAAGCTGGGAATGAGCTCATCTTCTCCTGAGCGGATAAAGGCGTTTGTTCTTTATTTGATGGAGAAGGATAACGAGCAGGGCCATGTCTTCTCTCTCCAGAGCAAACTCGAGAAAAACTGCATAAAAGAGCTGGAAATCGAAAAGGAGAAGGTCAAAGATGCCATTGAGAAGCTCAAAAAACAGAAATCAGCGATCACGGAAAAGATAGGGTCGGATACGGCCCTTTATCTCCCTTTTTTCCATCAGGCCGAAGGGGAGGTGGCTCATTCAATCCATAAGCTGGCCTCGTTTCCGTTTCTCACTCCCGATTTTGATCTGGACAAGGCGATCTCAGAAGTCGAGGAGGAACTCGGGCTGGAATTTTCCGCAACACAAAAACTCGCCATCAAAGAGTGTTTCGGAAAGAAACTCCTGATCATCACCGGAGGACCCGGAACCGGAAAAACGACCATAATCAAAGCCGTTGTGGATATCTTCCACAGATGGGAAAAGCAGGTCGTTCTGGCCGCTCCCACTGGTAGAGCAGCCAAGAGGTTGTCTGAAGCGACAGAGAGAGAAGCGAAAACGATTCACCGAGCGCTGGAATATAATCCGAAGATGGGAGTCTTCAGGCGCAGCGAGAAATATCCTTTGACAGGAGATGTGTTGATCATCGATGAGTTCTCGATGGTGGATCTGCCTCTGATGTTTCATCTGCTAAAGGCTGTTCCGAATTGGATGCGCCTGATCCTGGTCGGAGACAAGGACCAGCTGCCGTCAGTCGGGCCGGGCAATCTTCTTCGGGACATCATTGACTCGAAGAAGGTGGAGGTTGTGAGGTTGGATGAGATATTCCGTCAGGCCAAGGACAGCCTGATCGTTCAAAACGCTCATCGTGTCAACCACGGACAATCTCTGATCAAGCCTGATAAAGGCGACAGGGATGCGGATTTCTATTTTATCTCACAGAATGATGAGCAGAAGGTGTTCGACACCATCATGAATCTCTGCACTTCCCGAATACCGGATAAGCTAAATCTCAAACCAATCTCCCCACAGATTCAGGTCATAAGCCCTATGTACAGAGGGCTTGTGGGAGTCGATAACCTGAACAGGGAGCTTCAGCAAAGGCTCAATCCCAGTCAAGAAGGGCTAAAATTTGGAAACCGACTGATCAAAGTTCATGATAAGGTGATGCAGGTCAGAAACAATTATGATAAAGAGGTCTTCAACGGTGATATCGGTCTGGTTTCCCATGTGGACAGGCAGAAATACAGGGTGGAGGTGGATTTTTACGGACGGCCGGTTTTTTATGAAAAGGAAGAGATGGATGATCTGACATTGGCCTACGCTGTCTCAGTCCATAAATCTCAGGGAAGCGAATACCTTTCCGTGGTGATGCCGCTTCTGACGCAACATTACATCATGCTCCAGAGGAATCTGTTTTACACGGCACTCACGCGCGCGAAAAAGTTGAGTGTGATCGTCGGCTCGTATAAAGCGCTTTACATCGCCATCAAAAACGACCAACAGGTAAAGAGAAACTGCCTGATCAAGGAAAAGTTAATTAAGGCTTCTGAAGGAAAAGGAAGATGAAAAAGTTAGATTTTTAAGATTTACCTTTAAGAAACGACTGAAGTTCCATGATCGTTTGTCATTGCGGGCATAGGGCTGCAATCTCATAAGGAAATTGAAATTCAGCATCCTTTCCGCTATATTTGAATAGACTCAAATCCGCATAAGAGTGCGCCTGTAGCTCAGTATGGATAGAGCGAGGGATTCCTAATCCCTAGGTCGCCGGTTCAAATCCGGCCAGGCGCCCCATCTTTACCCCTGTAAATTTCAATGGATTAGCAAACACAAAGACAGTCTGACCGCGGTCAGAATTATACAGCTCACTGAAAACAGCATCATTCATCGGAACATATCTGACTTTTCCACTCTTTGTCTTCTCAACTCGGATGGTTCTGTTTTTGAAATCAACTTGACTCCACTGGAGATTAAGGATTTCTCCCTTTCTCATTCCCGTATTTAGTGCAATTGTGATAATTGGCCTCAGGGGAAGTGATACTCAGAAGGCGGTAGGCAGTATTGTGGATACACTTAAATACATGCATATTAACCACTGCCTAATCAGGGGGAGCTCTTGTGCAATCTACAATACCTCCACAAATAGTCGACCAAATCATTAAGGTTGCAACTTAAAAGG
>SOIA01000151.1 GCA_004378665.1 Candidatus Aminicenantota bacterium | reverse complement strand
AGTCTGTAATTGATCAAGGCCCCCACTCTATTGAGTTTTTCTTGCGACAATTGAAGCAGATAAAACTGGAGATCAAAGGAGGACAGGTCTCCGGTTTTGTAGCGTTCAAGGTTGATTTCATACGTGAGCTGGGCGTATTTGACGTTTTTTTCTGCGATATCGATCTGCTTTTCCTGGTTCAGCAGGTTGCGGTAAGCCTCTCGAATCTGATACTTGATGCTCTTCTGCTCTTCGCTGGCAGAAAGTTTTACAGTGTCGACCTGTGCCCGGGAAGCAGCCAGGCGATGTTTCCTCCGTCCCCAATCGAAGACGGGTATATTCAATGAGACAGCGATCAGCCTGTCTTTGTTGGGAGAGTCATATATGTTCGCAAATCGTTCATCGACACCTGTCAGCCCGAAAGAGAGATCCACTGAGGCTTTGAATTCATTTTCCGCCCCAGCCCGAACGAGGTCGTCCAGAGCGTACCGGATCTCAATTTCTTTCTGCCTGATTTCCATCCGGTTATTCAAACCGTGGTCGATGGCCCAGCTCAGGTCCACTTCAACGATTTTTCTCTGTATGTCGGCACTCACATCAATCACTTCTTCCAGGGGAAGCCCAAGAAGGATTTTGAAATTATCCAGAGCGTTCTCATGCTGCATCCTCCGGTTTTCCAGAGAAGCCAAACTGTTGGCACGCGTAAGTTCCGCCTGATAAAGCTCTTCGGGGGCAGATATGCCGGCCCTCACCTTGCTTTTTATGATGTTGTAGCTTTCAGTCGCATTTTTGTATTCCTCTTGAGAAATCTGAATGCTCATTCGGGAATAATAAAGGCTCAGTAACTGTTGAGTGACCTGTTTTTCAATCTCCAGTCTCCTTATGACGTAGTTGAGCTGAGAGTCTTCCAGGGCGAGCTCCAATTCCCTGATCCTCATTGTCGTCCTGTTGTAGGTGAATATGGGCTGGCTGAGAGTGAAGTACAGAGAATTGCTAAAATTCGCTTCTTTGACGGACCCAGTAAAAGAGCTTGAGGCTTCCTGCCAGTTAAACCTGTCAATAATGGTCAGAGTCCCGTCTGTCCATTTAATCGGCTGGCTGATAGCGAAGCGGACTTCGCTCTTTACAATCTCCTGTGTGTAGTAACTCGAGGTAAAATCATCAAACAGCCTCTGACTGGAGACGCTGATAGGGGTAATACTCAGGTAGAACTGGGATTTCAGGCCGGCTTGCTCAGCCCAGAGGTTTTTCTCGCTGATCTCCAGCCGGAGGGCCGCATTCTTCATATAGGGGCTGCTTTTTTCGGCGATTGCAAGCGCATGCTCCAGCGTGAGCTCTTCTGCCTGCAGCAGAAAAAAGGAAGACACAGATACAAAAATTGAAACGAATACTGAAACCATCCGAAAGCTTTTTGACCTTCTTAACTTTTTGTTTTTACCTTTCATTTTGTCAATCACCACCTTTATTCTTTTATTCCGGCCAATTGGGCAAATACAATGAAATCTTGCGGCAAGTACTCGATCATTCTGCGAATTTTTTTCCAGTCTCTTCGCAAGTCCGTGACGTTTACAGTGACAATCCCTTCTGTCGGCTTGAGAAGCGTGACTAAAATTCGCATTAAAGCGATTTTGCCAGCACCGTTCGGTCCCAACAACCCGAAGAGACCCTTGCCGATTTCCAGGAAATATCCATCAGTGCCAGTTTCCCACTCGGATATCTCCTGAAAATTCTGAATGGAAATGTTCATTCTTTCCCTTCTTTTTACACTACCAGCATATATCAAATGGTTCAATGCTTTTCCTGCATATAATCATTTAAAAGAGCGGAAAAACCTCTCTCTACACAGTTCCGTTTCTCCTTGCTAAGAGAATATGACTGCCTAATTTTTTTCCTTTTTCTTCTCACCCAGCGCAACAAATATATTATTTTTACATCAAGGGAGGGGGATTACAGGAATGAAGAATTTACGGCAGAATTAGGAAATCTTTTCTTAGAGTCGCTATAATTTTGTTTAACCAGTTATTCAGAATTCTATGAAAAGTCCAACTCCATATTCAATAGATCATCTTCACTAAAAGTATTCCCACAGCTCCGGCATTCATAATGTATTTGCTCAACTTCTTCTCTGGAGGTTTTTATCTCTCTTGCAGTGCCGTGACAATTCGGGCACTTCATTTTTCTCAGAGCATCAATTCTTCTCAAGTCGTCTGCCCGGGAAGCGCCCCTCTTCTCGACGGAAACCTTGCATTCTTGAAACGCAGGTCTGTCTTTTCGACTGTAAGATACCAGAGCCTGAACCACCTCCCAGCCAATCTTTCCCTTTTCAGCCATATCAGTGATCTCTTCCAGAGCTGTCCTGTTGTCATAAGGGATCGGTCGATGAGGCCTCGGTGAAAGGAGGGCATCGTATATGTCGCACACGGAAATGATCTCAATCATCCTATCTTTCATCGGGATACCCAGAGGGTACCCAGACCCATCTCTTCGTTCATGATGTTCCTTGGCGGCCCACGCCGCAAACTTCCCATGATCCTGAAAGAAGTAACTGAGAAGCACAAAGCCAGCCAAAGCATGGTGCTCAAGGATGATCTTATCCACCCTTGTGAGGGGTTCCTTTTTTTTCAGTATCTTCAGGGGAACGTTGACTTTTCCGAAATCATGAATTGTTCCGGCCATCACATCGACGATCCAGTCCTCGGTCTCTTTCAGCAGGTCTTGAGCCAGGAGTATTGACAGGGCGAACACGACCAGAGAATGCCTGTAGGTATAAGCGTCATTCTCTTTAAAATAGTCGAAAAACTTCAGAAGGGGTGGAATAAAATCGATCTTGCTCATCAGAGCTAACCCCCCGGCCTGATCAGGCTTCTCGAAATTGATATTGTACGGGTTCTCCTGAAGAAATCGGCGCAAATCTTGATGGATGGTGCCATACTTCAAAATGGGACACGACTGATAAGATGCTTCTTTATTGGATGCGATCAGCTCATCCAGAGCCTCTGGCGTTAACTCCTTACCCCCCGGAAGAAGTTGTTTGTAATCCAATGTGTACACTGGACAAACAAGCTTAAAGGCCTTCATTTATCTCGATCCTTTGTATCCCCGCTAAAATGCGATAAAATCCCCTTCAAAAGGGAATTCGCTTTTGCGTGAGCCTCCTTCTCCTTCTTATTTACTTATTTATCCGTATTCGCTGACTAACGCTCTCTCACTTCTATCACAGATAAAGGAGACAGTCAATCCAAGACAAGACAAGGGGATTAAACTGGATAAAATCTTCTTTCGGGGTCTAATGCTTCTCCATTTCTATATTGATTAAATCATCATTATTGAATTCCTT
>SOIA01000064.1 GCA_004378665.1 Candidatus Aminicenantota bacterium | reverse complement strand
TTCGCTCTCTATGTTTTCGAGGTCTTTTTCTGTGTCTGCTTCAAAACGAAGGACCAGGACTTCTTGAGTATTGGAAGCGCGGACCAGACCCCACCCCCGAGGATAGATGGCTCTGACTCCGTCGATATCGATGATAGGGTATTTCTGCGATAATTCTTTTTTGACTTCTTCCACGATCTTGAATTTGACTTCATCCGATGCGTACACCCTGATTTCAGGAGTATTGAAGGTTTTGGGAAGGTCTGAGAGCATCCGGGAGATTTTTTTGTCGGAACGGGAGAGAAGCTCAAGGAGACGGGCTGAGGAATAAATGGCATCATCAAAGCCGAAAAAACGGTCCGCAAAGAAGATATGACCGCTCATCTCTCCGGCCAGAAGAGCCTTTTCTTCCTTGATTTTTTTCTTAATAAAGGAATGCCCAGTTTTCCACATGATGGGGCGGCCGCCCAACCTTTCAATCTCGTCATACAGGACTTTCGAGGCCTTCACCTCTGAGATGATCGGAGCACCGGGGTTTGAGGGGAGGATATCACGAACAAAGAGCACCATCAGCACATCTCCCCAGATAATGTTCCCCACATCGTCGATAACGCCGATCCTGTCTCCATCGCCGTCATAAGCAATCCCCAGGTCAGCGTTGGTTTCTTTCACTTTTTGAATCAGGTCTTCAAGGGCTTCGGGAAGAGTGGGGTCCGGATGGTGGTTGGGGAAGCTGCCGTCCACCTCACAGTAGAGCTCGATGACCTCACAGCCCAGTTTCTTGAAGATCGGAACCGCAACAACGCCTGCAGTTCCGTTCCCGGCATCCACGACCACTTTCAGCTTTTTATCAAGCTTTACAGTGTTTAAAACGTAATCCTGGTATTCTGGGACGATGTTGTAATCTTTTTGATCAGAGCTCTTCTCTTCTATGAAATCTCCGCTTTGGATGAGAGTGAAGATGTCCTTGATGGCTTCTCCAAAGAGCGTTTCCTCTCCCACCATCATTTTAAAGCCGTTGTAGTTTGGGGGATTGTGGGAGCCGGTAATGATCACGCCAGCTTCCATCTTTTTTTGGTACATGGTGAAATAGAGCAAAGGAGTGGGGATGACACCAAGGTCAATGATCTGACATCCAGAGGAAAGGAGCCCTTTGGTCAACATTTCTGAGAAGAGGGGAGAACTCAGGCGGCCGTCCCGCCCCAGCGCCACTTTTTGACTTTTGTTCTTGCGGAAATAGGAACCGATTCCCTTGCCTAACAATTCCACGGTTTCTTGAGTCAGGTCTTCATCAACGATTCCTCTGATGTCATACTGTCTGAAAATTTCAGGATTGATTTTCACCTTTTCCTCCCATGGAGCCAAAATCATTCAAGACAGTTACCCTTGAATTCCTTTCTGTTTTGGCCTGGTTCTGCGTTCCCGGCGAATCCGTCGGGTTTCAAAATTTAAATTCTTTCTTCTCAGTCAAAGTCTTGAAATTTTCTTCGATTTCATTCCATTTGTCCTGGGACTCCAGGATAAACTCGATGAACTCCCGGACCGCTCCTTTGCCTCCGGGTTGAGTGCAAACGAAATGGCTGTATTTTTTGAGCTCCGGATGAGCATCGGCCACAGCGCCGGCCAGGCCCACGGATTTGAGGACTTCAAGGTCTCCGATGTCGTCCCCTATGTAGGCGATCTGCTCGGGTTTGAGCTTGGTCTTTTCCAGGATATCAGAAAGAGCCCTTTTCTTATCTAAGATTCCCTGGTGAACTACAAAGATTTTCAGCTTCTCCGCTCTTTTTTCCAGAGGTTTTGATGTTTTTCCGGTGATGATCCCCGTCTTCAGCCCTGCCAGGTAAGCGAGCAGGATGCCGGCGCCGTCCTTGACATTGTAGGACTTGAGTTCTTCACCGTCGGGGAGCACAAGGATGGTCCCGTCCGTGAGGGTGCCGTCCACGTCCATGACGATCATTTTAATCTTACGCGCTCGGTCTTTTGCATTCATCAGAACATCTCTGTGCGCCACAGGTCATGGAGATGGATGATCCCTTCAATCTTTCCCTCTTTGTCTTTGATGACCAAGGAGGTGATTGTGTTCTCCTCCATGATGTTCAAAGCAGTCGTAGCGAGATCCTCCTTGTTGACCGTAAAGGGGTCTGGAGTCATGCAGTCTTGAGCCGTCTTATCCAGGAAGCTTTTGCCGTATTCCTGAATTCTCCGCCTCAGGTCACCATCGGTGATGATCCCGACAAGCTTCTCCTCATCATCCACGACGCACGTCATTCCCAGATTTTTCCTGGATATCTCTTCGATTACGTCTTTCATCGGAGCTTCAAGAGAGACCCGGGCGATCTTCCTGCCTATGTGCATCAGGCTTTTAATCTTGAGAAGCTTTTTTCCTGCCTCTCCTTTGGGATGAACAACCGCAAAATCCTCCTCTCCGAATCCCTTTTTCTTCATCAAAGCGATGGCGATGGCGTCCCCCATAGCCAGGGCTGCCGTGGAACTTGCTGTGGGAACCAGGCCGTTCGGCTCGGCTTCTTTTTCGACCCGTGCTTCCAGGGCGATGTCGCTGTATTTGCCCAGTCTTGATCTTTTGTTTCCTGTGATGCTGATGAGTTTTATCCCGGCCCTCTTGAAGTAATCCAGAAGGTCGAGAATCTCCTTTGTTTCCCCGCTGTAGGAGACGGCTATCAGGATGTCTTCTTTGACGATCATTCCGAGGTCTCCGTGCCCGGCTTCAGCCGGGTGGATGAACAGCGCTGGCGTGCCACAGCTGGAGAGCGTGGCGGCAATCTTCCGGCCGACTAGTCCGGATTTTCCCATCCCGGTCACGATGACACGGGACCTTGAATTGAAAAGAAGTTCTACGACATTGAAAAAGTTTTCATCCAGGTTTGATGCCAGCGTTTTGACCGCATCTGCCTCGATGCGCAGGACTTTTTTCCCAGTCTGGATTATTTCGTCTTTAGTCATGGTGCCTTATTATACTCTATGTGCTGCCCTGATTCCCATCTCTTGCTTTTTCAAGCCTGAGCAAGGCTTCCAGGAGATTTTTTAAATCTTTTAATTTCAATGAGTTATGCTTGTCAGAGAGCGCTTTGGAGGGATTATCGTGGATCTCGAGGAAGACTCCGTCTGCTCCGACGCTGACTCCGGCCTTGGCCACAAAAGGGATGAATTCCGCATCCCCTCCTGAAGATACCCCCTCGGCTCCCGGTTTTTGGACGCTGTGCGAGGCATCGATAACGACAGGAAATCCCAATCCCTTCATTACTGGAATGGACCGGATATCAAATATTAAGTTATTGTAACCAAAAGAGTTACCTCTCTCAGTGAGGATAATTTTTTCGTTGTTCTGGCTGACCGCTTTCTCCACGACATTTGTCATCTCATAGGGAGAGAGAAACTGTCCCTTTTTTATGTTGAGCGGTTTTTGGGTTTGGGCTGCAGCCACGAGCAGGTCTGTTTGACGGCAGAGAAAAGCTGGGATCTGGATCACATCCAGAACACGGGCAGCCTTTTCGACCTGGCTTGTCTCATGAACGTCAGAGAGGACTGGAACACTCGCCTCATTTTTTACGAGATTCAGGATTTCCAGCCCTGATTTCAGCCCTGGTCCTCGATAGGATGATACGGAGGAACGGTTGGCCTTATCGAATGAGGACTTGAAAATAAAGCTCACGCCGAGATCCTGGCATGTGTTTTTTATTTCTTTGGCCATGAAAAGGGCATGTTCTTGACTTTCGATGACGCAGGGGCCTCCGATCAGGAAAAAGGGATGGCTCCCGCCGATCTTAACTTTTTCGTTTATGGATATTTCTTTTGGAACGATAGGCATAGCTTGCTCCGATAAAGGCTTTGAAGAGAGGATGTGGGTCCAGAGGCTTGGATTTGAATTCAGGATGGAACTGGCAACCGAGAAACCAAGGATGGTCCTTGACCTCCACGATCTCCACCAGGTCATGGTCAGGATTTTTCCCGGAGATGAAGAGGCCTGCCTTGGCCAGAATTTCTTCGTATTCGGGATTGAATTCGTAGCGGTGGCGGTGGCGCTCGTAGATGCTCAGTTTTCCATAGGCCCTTTCCGCAAAGGACCCTTTTTTCAGGTGACAGAGATACTGACCCAGCCTCATGGTGCCGCCCAGGTCTTTGACCCCTTTGAGTTCCCTCCATTTAAAGAATATTTTATGGGGAGTTCGGGCGTTGAACTCAGTGCTGTTGGCGTTTTTGAGCGAGGCGGTATTCCGGGCATACTCGATAGCAGCCGCCTGCATCCCCAAACAGATGCCGAAAAAAGGCACCTTCTTTTTGCGAGCGTAAGTCACCGCTTTAATTTTTCCCTCTATTCCCCTCACACCAAAGCCGCCGGGAACCAGAATCCCGTCCGCATCCGCCAGGATTTCCTCCGGCTTGCCGGCTTCGATGTCTTCGGCCTCGATCCAGGATATGTTGACTTTGAGCCTGTGGGCGATTCCTCCATGATACAAAGCCTGGTTGAGACTCATGTAGGAATCTTGAAGCCCTGCGTACTTGCCGACCAGAGCAATGTTGACTTCATCGCCTGGAGTTTTCATCCTGTTCACCAGAGTTTTCCAACGGGCGAGATTCCTTCTTCTCTGAGGGAGTTTCAGCTGCTTGAGGATGATCCTATCCAGGTTCTCCCGGGCATAATGGAGCGGGATTTCGTAGACGTTATCCACATCTTTGGCTGTAATCACGGCTTCCAGAGGGACGTTGGTGAAGAGTGAGATCTTGGCCTTTATGTCCTGCCGGAGATCCCTGTCCGTGCGGCAAAGAATGACATCCGGCTGGATTCCGATGGCCTGGAGTTCCCGGACGCTGTGCTGGGTGGGTTTCGTTTTGAGTTCTCCAGATGTCTGGATAAAAGGGACCAGCGTCAGGTGGATAAAGACCGTTTGATCATGACCGAGTGAGAGCCTCATCTGTCTTGTGGCTTCGAGGAATGGCTGGCTTTCGATGTCTCCCACGGTCCCGCCGATTTCCACGATCACGATATCGTTTTTATCGGCAACCGCATAGAATGCCTTTTTGATATCATCGGTGACATGCGGGATGACCTGGACTGTTTTGCCAAGATATTCTCCCTTGCGCTCTTTTCTGATGATCGCCTCATAGATCTGTCCGGCTGTCCAGTTATGGGCTTTGGTCATCTTGGTAGAGGTGAACCGTTCGTAATGACCCAGGTCCAGGTCGGTCTCAGCCCCGTCATCCGTGACGTAGACTTCCCCGTGCTGGAAAGGATTCATGGTGCCTGGGTCGATGTTGAGGTAAGGATCGAATTTCTGGAGCGTGATTTTGTACCCATGGCTTTCCAGTAGTGCTCCGATGGAAGAGGCGGCGATGCCCTTTCCCAGCGCAGAAAGGACTCCTCCTGTGATGAAAATGAACTTTGTCATCTGTTCACGTCTTTCAATAAATTTTCAATCCTGATTATATCCTCAGGTGTGTCGACACTCAAGGGTGAATGCGAACTTTCTACGATTTTTATCCTGTAGCCGTTCTCCAATGCTCTGAGCTGCTCCAATTTTTCTGTTTTTTCCCGTCTGGAGGGAGGAATCCGGCAAAATTTGAGGAGAAAATCCTTTTGATAGCCGTATATCCCGATGTGACGCCAGAAATATTCTGATGCCGGAAAAGAAAGAGGAAAACGGGAAAAATTCAAGGCAAAGCTTTTTTCATCAAACACAACCTTGACGACATTGCTATCGTCCAGCAGATTCATGTCATCCTCTTTCGCAGCAAGAGTGGCCATCGGAATGTCTTCATCCTGCAGAGCCTCCACCAGTTCATCAATGGCTTCTCCTTGAATGAGGGGTTCATCTCCCTGAATATTGATGATGATCGGGCTTTGTGTTTCCAGGGCAACCTCAGCCACCCTGTCGGTGCCAGAACGATGAGAGGGAGAGGTCATCCGAACCTCTGCTCCAAAATTTTGAGCAGCCTGTAAGATCCTTTCGTCGTCAGTGGCCACAACAACACTTTCCAAGTTTTTTGCTGTGCATGCGGCTTCATAGACGCGTTGGATCATGGATTTTCCATTGATCAAAGCCAGAGGCTTTCCCGGGAATCGTACCGAATGATATCGCGCGGGGATGATTCCTGTTGCGAGTTTCAAGATTAGTATTCCGTTTCGACCTCTTCCTCCGGTTTTTCAGGCTCTTCGGGATGTTCGGGCGGTGGTGGCAGCTCAGAGGTCTGACAGCTGGATTCCAGGTAGGCTCCCTCTTCAACAACCAGCGTTGGAGAGGTGACTGTCCCGATGACTCGACCGCTTGCATTGATTTCCACTTTTTCACGGGCCTGGATGTTGCCCTTGACTTCGCCGTTGATGATGATGAAACCGATAATGATGTCTGCTTCGACCTTTCCGTTCTCTCCGACGATGAGAGTGGATTCAGAGTTTATTTTTCCTTTGAATACTCCATCAATACGGAACGATCCCTTGAAGATCAACTCTCCTTCGATCTGAGTGTCCTTGTCTAAAAATCCCGTCAAATTGTTTTCGTCTATTTCACTTTTTCTGTCTTCCATCGGTTCACTCCTTTATTTTATCAAAAATTCGGTTTAATTCTTCTATTGAAAAATAATGGATTTTTATGACTCCCCTGTTCTGGCTTCCGGAGATGGAAACCTTTGTTCCCAGATATCGGATGAATTCTTCCTGGAGGGCCATGAGGTCAGGATCAAGCGGGCGCCTCTTTTCCCTTTGAGGTGCGTCCTTGAGTTTTTGAGCTGTCTTTTCAACCTGCCGGACAGAGAGTTGTTTTTTTATAATTTTCCGGGCAAATGCAATCTGCGTTTTTGAATTTTCAAGAGAGAGCAGGGCTCTGGCATGGCCCATAGAAATGCTTCCTGCTGCCAGATAATCCTGGATTTCCTTCGGCAGGTTGATAAGACGGAGATAGTTGGCTACGGAAGCCCTGTCCTTCCCCACCTTTTTAGCGATATCCTCCTGCGTGTAGTTCAATTCCTGGCTGAGTTTTTGGTAGGCCAGTGCGATTTCTAAAGGATTCAGGTCTTCTCTTTGTATGTTTTCGACGAGGGAAGTTTCAAGCTGCTGGGCTACGGGCATGGAGCGGATGATGGAGGGAATTTTTTTAAAGCCGATCTTCTGGGCTGCACGCCACCGGCGTTCTCCGACGATAATGGTGTAATGGTTTCCCTCTGGAACGACAAGCACAGGTTGAAGAATGCCAGATTCCTTTATCGAGCTGGCTAGCTCTTCCATGGAATCTTTGCTGAATTTCAATCTCGGCTGGTAAGAGCTTGGCTTGAGTTTTTCGATGTCCAGCTCTGCAAACCGTTCCTCCTTCAAGATGCCGTATTCCCCCGGGATGAACGCTTTTAAACCTTTTCCGAGCGCTTTCTTTTTCATCTCTGTAGAATCTCCTGAGCTAAATTTAGATAAGCCGCGGCTCCCTTAGAGCTTTTTGCGTAAAGAATAACCGGCTTGCCGTAGCTTGGAGCTTCGGCAAGTTTGACTGTTCGAGGGATGATGACCCTATACGTGACTTCCTTGAGAAAACGCTGCACCTCACGGGCGACCTGCTTGGAGAGGTTCGTCCGTTCGTCATACATGGTGAGAAGGATGCCTTCGATGGCAAGCGAGGGATTCAGGTAGGTGCGCACTTCATCCAGGATACGGAAAAGTTCGGGAATGCCTTCCATGCAGAAAAACTCGCACTGGACCGGGATGAGGACAGAGTCGGCAGCCGTGAGAGCGTTGATGGTGAGAAAACCGAGGGAAGGAGGGCAGTCGATAAAGATGAAATCAAAAAAATTCTTAACCTGAATCAAGGCTTCGCGCAACCTTTTTTCCTTTCTTTCTTTGGAAAACAGCTCAACCTCTGCGCCCGCCAATTCAGGTGAGCAAGGACAGATATAGAGTTTGTTAACGTCTGTGGGGTGGATACAGTCCATCATCCTCTGCCCGTTCATCAGAGCCTGATAGACTCCTTTCTTGGTCTCTTTTGTTTTTCCCAATCCGATCGTAGCCATTCCTTGGGGGTCAAAATCGACCACCAGAGTCCTTTTTTTCGTCAGGGCCAGCGCGGCGGCGAGGTTAATCGCAGTCGTTGTTTTTCCGACTCCCCCTTTTTGGTTGGCTATCGCTATGATTTTACTCATTGTTTTTCAATGTTCCACGTGGAACATTTTGTTTGACCTGCCTTTTTCTCTTCTGAACCTGCAGGTGAACATGCAGATTCACTGTGGCCGCTGGAGTGACACCCGGTATTTTTTTTGCTTCGCCTATTGTCGGAGGTCGGAATTCATCCAATTTTTCTGCCGCTTCTCGAGTCAATCCGGGGATTTTAAGGAAATCTGTGTTCTCCGGAATTTTTTCTCCGTCAGCCTTCCGGATTCTCGCGATCTCCCTTTCTTGTTTTCTTATGTAACCTTCGTATTTGATCTCTGATTCTGTATGACGCATCTCTTCATCTGATAAATGCACGTTAAATTTTGTATATTCTACCATATTTTTAAGTTTCACTTCAGGTTTTTTTAGAAAATCCCAGAGAGACAGGCTTTCTTGGCTTTCTGTCCGGATCTTTTCCCTACGGAGGAAATTCATGGCTTTCTTGATTTTTTCCTGTTTTTTCAGGAAAGTTTCGTAGTCTTTTTCGCAAATCAATCCCATTTTATATCCATAGGGAGTTAATCTTTTATCCGCATTGTCGATCCGGAGGAAAAGCCTGTATTCAGCCCGGGAAGTGTAGAGTCGGTAGGGTTCTTCCACTCCCTTTGTGATGAGGTCATCGATCAGAACACCGATGTAAGCTTCATCTCTTCTCAGGATGAATGGCTTTCCCCTTTTTATTTTTAAGCTTGCGTTAATACCGGCGATCAGCCCCTGCGCAGCAGCTTCTTCGTAACCGGAGGTCCCGTTGATCTGGCCGGCCAGGAACAGGTTTTTGAAAGGCCGCGTTTCCAGGGTGGGATGAAGCTGAGTCGGAATCACTGCATCGTATTCGATCCCGTAGGCCGGCCTGAGTATTTTTGCCTGGTCTAAACCGGGGATGCTTTTCAGGATATCCTTCTGGACTTCGAGAGGAAGGCTGGAGGATATGCCGTTGACGTAGGTTTCGGATGTTTCCAACCCTTCGGGCTCGAGGAAAAACTGATGTCTGAGATGATGTGGGAATTTGACGATTTTGTCTTCTATAGATGGACAGAAGCGCGGCCCAATGCCGACGATTTTCCCGCTGTACAGGGGGGATTTATCCAGGTTTTGATTGATGATTTTATGCGTTTTCTGGTTTGTGTGCCCGATATAGCAGAGGATTCTGTTTTCAAGAGTTTTGTGAGTCCGGAAAGAGAATGGAACTGGCTCTTTGTCTCCAGGCTGGGGGGTGAAACGGTCCCATTCGATCGTGTTTTTGTCGAGTCTCATGGGCGTTCCGGTTTTTAAGCGGAAAGTTTTCAGCCCGATTTTTTTCAGGTTCTCTCCAAGCTCAAGTGATGCCGGTTCGTTCGCTCTCCCTGCGGAATAGCTGTGTAATCCTATATGAATCAGGCCGTTGAGGAATGTTCCTGGCGTGAGAATCACGGCTTTGGCAAGAAGACGATTGCCTTCCAGGGTCAGAACGCCTGTCGCTTTTTGGTTCTTTATCAGGATTTCTGTCACAATACCCTGGAAGAGCGTCAGATTTGGGATGTTTTCCATCCAGTTCTTCATGGTCAGCCTGTAGAGGGCCTTGTCAGATTGCGCCCGTGGGGCCTGGACAGCTCCGCCCCGACTTCGGTTCAGGAGCCTGAACTGAATCCCTGTCTCGTCGGCCAGAAGCCCCATGATTCCGCCCAAGGCATCGATTTCTCGGACAAGATGGCCTTTAGCCAGACCTCCTATGGCTGGGTTGCAGGACATCTGAGCGATTGTATCGAGATGAAACGTGATGAGACAGGTCTTGAGGCCGATCGTGCTTGCGGCGTGGGCGGCTTCACAGCCTGCATGCCCAGCGCCGATGACGATCACATCGTATTCATCCACAAAATTCATTTTTAATCTCTATTTTCCCACACAGAACCTGCTGAATATGTCGTTGATAATATCGTCCGCATGAATTTCTCCAGTGAGCTGACCGATCAAAGGAATGGCCTTGCGGATTTCTTCTGCATAAATTTCTTCGGGATAACCTTGTTTGAGGAGACTCTGTCCCTCGATCAGAGAGTCAAGGATTTCCTCGAGAACGAGCTTTTGTCGCAAATGCAGGATGATTTCTTCCTCCTGTGCCAGGTCGGGAACGAAAAGTGTGTGGATTTTTTCTTTCAGGTTTTTCAGGTTTGTTCCCTTGAGTGCGGATATTTCAAGAGTTGGAGTATGCTCTGCCCTTTTTTTCACGCGTTCTGTGTTCATTTTCTGCGGCAGGTCGGTTTTGTTGAAAAGCAGCAGAACCTTTTTGTCCTGGAATCTTTTTATCAGTTTGAAATCTTCAGGGGTCTCTTTGTGTGAGGCATCCAAGAGGAGGAGAATCCCTTCTGCCTGAGAGGCAAGCTTTTTTCCTCTTTTGATCCCTTCTTTCTCCACGGGGTGAACGGGGCTTCCCAGGCCAGCCATGTCGATAAGAGTAAAAATGGAATCCTTTATACTGATGTTTTCCCTGAGAAAATCCCGCGTCGTCCCGGGATGAGGAGTGACAATAGCCCTGTCTTTTTCGAGAAGTGAATTGAAGAGCGTGGATTTACCCACGTTTGTTCTTCCTGTAATGGCGAGCGTGATACCCTCTGAGAGCGTTCTCCCCAGATTATAGCTTTCGACGAGTCTGTTTACGGAATGGACAACATTTTCTAATGTTTTCAACGTCCGCTTTGTGGAGGTTCGCAATCCGTCCTCTGGAAATTCGATTCTGGCTTCGATTTGAGAAAGGAGGTGGATGATCTGAGACCTGAGAGCGGACACTTGTTTGGAAAGGCTGCCTTCGAGCTGTTTAAAGGATATTTTAGCCTGCTTATAGGAGGCGGCGTGGATGATATCGTTGACAGCCTCTGCCTGAAGGATGTCGATTCTTCCTCCCAGGTAAGCCCTGAGAGTGAACTCGCCCGGGTCAGCGTGTCTTGCTCCTTCTTTTATGCCGAGGCGAACAATCTGTTCAAGAATGACAGGACTTCCATGACAGCTGATCTCGATCATTTCCTCTCGAGTGTAGGTGTATGGCTTGGGGAAGTATGTCAGGAAGGCTTCTTCGAAATAGTCCTTCTGTTCAGGATTGTACAGGTTTCCGAGCACGGGACGCCTGGGGATGATCTTCGTCCCGCGCTTTTTTGGCTTGAATATTTTTTTCGCGACCGCAAGGGATTTTTTTCCGCTGAGCCGTACGATGCCCAGGCCTCCGAATCCTACAGGAGTCGAGATCGCGATGATTGTATCGTCAAGCATAAATCATATATTAATTCTTGGAGAGGAAACAGTAAAGATTAAAATTTACGAGCAGAAATCTCGAAAGAAGAGAAAGACTGTTGGGATTTTTAAAACAAGGAACAAAAGAATGAAAGGAAGAGGCTATGCCGCCTCATTCTTCAAGGAGGAAATCTTGATTTGCTTCAGGAATCCGTCTCCGATGCTTTCTGTAGTGATACCCGGGATCTGATTCACAGTGATATGGACGATCCGTCTTTCATAAGGATTCATCATATCCAGGATTTCATCCTTACCTGTCTCATGCACTTGGTTTGCCATATGCTGCGCATACTCCTTGATGCGTCTTTCTTTTTTTTCTCTGTAAAAATCACAGTCTGCTTGAACTTTCTGGGGAGAAACTTTATTGAGGATATGCTGGAAAGCCATGAGCAGGGCACCGTCCTTCCGGAGGAGTAAGTTTTTATCGGGCCCTTCGAAGATGATGTGAATCACGTCATTTTTTCTTTTAATCTTGTAATTGATATCGAGAGGTAAAAAGGAAAGAATCTTGTTGAGAGACTGTGCCACCGGTTCTTCTTTTGGCTCTATTTTTGGCCAGGCACGGATCACTATCTTTTTGCCCCTTATCCCGAAGAGCTTGGTTTTTTCGGTGACGACCTCATAGGTGAACTTGCTCCGCGGGAGCTTGAGGACATGTTCAGCCTGACTTATGACATCCTCTAAATTTTTCCCCTTGAATTCTTGCTCTTGGTTACTTTTTTCTTCTTTTTCCATGGGTTTTACTCTTTTCTTTTTCCCTCAAGCGATTAATGATGTATTGCTGACCGATCTGAAGGATGTTGTTCGTCAGCCAGTAGAGGACAAGGCCGCTCGGAAAACTAATGAATAGTATAGTGAAAATAACAGGCATGAGAAGCATCATCCTTGCCTGAGTGGGGTCGGCGGATGTGGGAGTCATTTTTTGGCTGATGAACTGAGTCACACCCATCAGGATTGGAGTCACGTAAAAGGGATCTTTTGCGGAAAGGTCCGTGATCCAGAGAAGGAAGGGACTCTGTCGGAATTCGATGGCCACCATCAAAAGCCTGAAAAATCCGAAGAAAACAGGGATCTGGATGAGCATGGGCAGACATCCTCCGGCCGGATTGACGCCCTGCTCCTTGTAGAGCTTCATGACCTCCTCATTCATCCTGCGCCGTTGAGCGATGTCCGACTTGGACTTTTTGTATCTGGCGCGAATGGATTTGATCTTGGGTTGGAGCTCCTGCATCTTGGCCATAGAGCGCATGCTGCTGTAGGTTAAAGGAAAGAAGAGAATTTTGATGACGAAAGTGATGAGGATGATCGCCAGTCCCCAGTTGCCGAGGAGTCCGTAGAAATATTTACTGGCTTTAAGCAGAATTTCTGAAATGAAACCGAACATTCCGAACCGTACAAGTCTTTTTGTTTCATTGCCAAATTCAACCAGAGTGTCGTATTCTTTCGGTCCGATGAAGACCTTTTGAGGAGGTGTCATCGAGAGAAAGAAGTACGGGTTCTCCTCAGGGCCTTCCGCTAAGAAAGCGACGCTGGACTTCTGGTAAGGGGTGAGGAAAATAGCTGCAAAATAGTTGTTCTCGTAGGCAGCCCATTGGATGAAATAAAAGACATTTTTGTTCTTGCTGGCCAGGTCCCGCCATTTTTGCATGGGTTTGTATTTTTGTTCGTTAAGGCGGGAATCTTTCTGGGGAGGATAGATGTCCATGCCGCTTCCCCCCGCTACCAGTCTTCTTTTGGTATCATCGGGAGTCGGGTTGCCGAATCCTGGTCCCCAGATTATGTTGGGCTCGATTTTTTGCCCGGACTTCCAAACGTTGATCTGTACGTCAAAATCGTACTTACCGTCCTGAAAAACAAGGATTTTTTCGACTCGGTTTCCTCTGTCATCCGCGAATTGAAAACGAAGCTCTCCGGCTCGGCCTTCTTCCAGTCCAAGGCTAAAGACGGAGGCTTGATAAAGGGCAGCGTTGACCTGGCTGTCGAAAGATGAATCATCCGTTCTTAACGAGAAGGGAAAGATGTTGACCTCCGGTGCGAGTCGAGACACAAGCTCGAGATCTTCTTTGTTCTCATCCTTGTGTTTTTTAAGCCTCCAGCTCTTCAAAACCGCCCCTCTGTTGCTCCAGACCGCTTGATACAAGGAAGTGTCGACCAGGATGTCTTCCTCGGTTTGAGATGAAATGACCTGGGAGATTATCTCTTCTGTGGGCTGCTCCTTCTCTTGAACCTTTCTCGCAGCCTCAGGAGTTTCCTCGACGAAAGGGAGCTGTTCAGGCCTTTTTTCGGCCTCTCCGATACTTTCCGGCGGAGTTTCCGTCACCGGTTTCGTCTTATTGAAGATCACCTGGAAGAGAATCAGGACTATGAAGGAAAGGACGATAGCCAGCAATACTCTTTTTTCCATTTCAAATGCCTCTTAAGGAAGGGGGTCGACTCCTCCGGGATGAAAGGGATGACACTTGAGGAGCCTTTTGCATCCTAATAATATTCCTCTGAAAAAGCCGTATTTTCTTATTGCTTCTTGGGTGTACACCGAACATGTCGGGAAGAAACGACAGCTGCGCCCGAGCAGAGGTGACAGGGCTAACTGGTAAATTCTGATCAGGAATAAAGCGGTTTTTCTCATTGAGATGAGTTATTCTTGGAGATGGATTCTACGGCCGCACAATAGTCATCTTGAAGTTTGAGCCAAGACGCTTCGAGGATTTCTTTTTTTACGATGATGATGATGTCAAAGGGATTTTTGAACAAGTGCTTGTTCCTTCGGAATAATGTTCTTATCCATCTTTTGATTTTATTTCTTTTGACGGCGCTACCGACTTTTTTACTGACTACAACTGCCATTCTGGAGAAGCTTGAAGCGCTGGAGAGATAAATAAGGTTGAAATATTTGCCTCTGTAACGCTTGCCTTTTTTATAAAGGTGGTCGAATTCTTTTTTCTTTCTTATTCGTTCTGGAAGGCTGAAAGTTTCATCCATTAACCTGCAATTCTTTTTCTGCCTTTATTTCTTCGGTTCTTGATAATGTGCTGACCGCCCTTCGTCCGCATCCGAACGAGAAAGCCATGATTCTTTTTTCTTTTTCTCTTGTTGGGCTGGAATGTTCGTTTCATCTTTCCATTCTCTACTTTTTTGTCAGAGGAAGTATGTTATTAAACCTGTCGTTATCTGTCAAGTTAGAAAATCAGATCCTCTTTTGTCCGACATTGTTTGGTGCAAGCCAGGCCGGCTTATTGCCTTCGGCGGCACGCCTTGATGCACTGATCATCCAAGTGAGTTTCATTGAAGTTGAGACGGTTGAGAACGGAAAAATACAAGCCAAATATTTCCTGGAAATTGATTTGACTCCGTAGTAGAGATTGATTATAATAATGTCCCATGGACTCATTCAAGGTTGGCGATAGTATCATTTATCCCAATCAAGGGTTAGGCATAATTGAAGACATCCAGAATGAGGAGTACTTCGGGGAAAAATCCAGGGTTTATCATCTGCGGATTCTTTCGAACAATACCCTAGTCTTGGTCCCTTCAACCGGTACGGAAGAAATCGGGATTAGAAAACCTATCTCAGTTCGGTCTGTCAAGAAGATTTTTGATTTTATGCGGAACGGTGATGTTGATGTCACGATGAACTGGAAGGGAAGATACAAGGAGCACCTGAACCTCTTGAGATCCGGAACGATGCCGGACATGGCCTTGGTCCTGAAAAGCTTATTTTACCTGAATCTGATCAAGCCTCTCTCTTTCCGTGAGAAGAAAATGATGGAAAAAGTGAAAGAGCTGATTGTTGCAGAAATCTCTGAAGTGTCCTCGACTTCCAACTCAGCAATTGAGCAGAAGGTTATGGAAACTCTTTCGCTTTGCTTCAAAGACATCGATTCCCGTTTGGATTCCTGATTTAAAGGATATGCTCTTCCCTGCCTTTCTCCTTTTTATACTGTTTCTTCTGCTCAGCGCATTCTTCTCGTCTTCTGAGACTTCCTTTATCGCTGCCAATCCGTATAAGTTGGATTATCTGGAAAAACAGGGCTCAAAAAGAGCGATGCTTGTTAAAAGAATGATGAAGAAGGTGGACAATCTTCTGGCGACAATACTCATCGGGAACACTCTCGTGAACGCTGCGGCCGCTTCTATCGCGACTTTCATTTTCGTTTCCTTCATTCCGAACAAGAATCATGCGGTTTTGCTGGCCACTCTTGTGACGACTTTTTTAATCCTTATATTTTCTGAGATCACACCCAAAACCTATGCGGCCCACAATCCTATAAAGCTCTCTTTCCTGTTCGCGAGGCCGGTAGGATTTTTTGTCGTGATTTTTTATCCTTTCGTCAAGATCTTTACTTTTGTTGCCCGACTCCTCGTCCCCTCCTCTCGAAAAAGAGGGGCGACACTCGCTCGGTCTCTCAATGAAGAGGAGATCAAAGTGTTGTTGTCCATGGGAATAAAGGGGATGTCATCTCTTCGGAGAAAGATGATTTCAGGTGCATTGGACATCGGCTCACGTCCCATCCGGGAAGTCATGATCCCTCGTCCTCAGATCAAAGCGATTGAAATCACATCTTCCACTCAGTTTATACTGGATACAATCCTATCCGCAGGATTCTCCAGGTTTCCTGTGTACAGGGGAAGGCTGGATAATATCGAAGGAGTGATTCATGCTAAAGACATAATCCCATATCTTATTGATAATAAAGAATTTATATTGGCTTCGCTTCTCAGAAAACCGCTTTTTCTTCCAGAGGCAGCTTCATTGGAGAGAGCCCTTTTGCAGATGCAGGAGACCGCAAACCATATAGTTTTTGTAGTGGATGAATTCGGGAGCATGGAAGGGATCGTGACCCTTGAGGATATCATCGAGGAGATCGTTGGAGAGATACAGGATGAGTATGATGCCAAAGAAGAGGATCTTTATGTTCATGTAGAGGAGAATGTGTATGTGGTCAGAGGAGGGGCGTCTATCAAAGATATCAACCAGAGGCTTTCGCTTGCGCTCCCCGAAAAGAGTGAGTACACAACGCTGGCCGGCTTTTTTCTTCATGAGTTTGGGAAGATCCCTCATGAAGGGGAAGCATTGAATTATAAAGATCTTCAGTTCGTGGTGGAAAGGATGAGCAAGCACCGCATCAGCCTTCTCCGGGTCATCAGGGAGACCCCGGAGAAAAGGAATAAGAATGAGAACCATCGCGACGAATAAAAAGGCGAAGTTCAACTATGAAATCCTGGAAAGGATTGAAGCAGGCATCTCTCTTTTAGGAAGCGAAGTCAAGTCTGTTCGAGAAGGAGGGATCAGTTTAAAAGAAAGCCATGCAGAGATTAAAGGAGGGGAAGTTTTTCTCATCAACTGCAATATCAGTCCGTATGAGGCGGCGAGCCGGTTCAACCACGAGCCAAAAAGAGACAGAAAGCTTCTGCTCCACCGCCGTGAAATCAAACGTTTAACAGGAAAGATCCAGGAAAAGGGATTAACATTGGTCCCGACGAAAGTATTTTTCAACGATAAAGGAAAAGTGAAGGTCGAGGTCGCTCTTGCCAAAGGAAAGAGGACTTATAAGAAAAGAGAGGTGATCCGAGAGAGGGACCGCGACCGGGAATTGAGAGCTGAACTCAAAAAGTCATTGCGATAGTTCATACGCAAGCTTTATCGCCTCAATCATACTCTCGGGATTCGCTTTCCCCTGGCCTGCGATATCAAAGGCTGTCCCATGGTCAGGTGAGGTGCGGATGAAAGGGAGGCCGAGGGTGACATTGACTCCATTTTCGAAAGACTCGAGTTTGAACGGGATGAGCCCCTGGTCATGGTAGTGGGCGATGACGATTTTTTCAGGATGATTCAAGGCCATCCGGAAGACAACGTCAGGCGGATAAGGACCATCGATTCTCATCCCTTTTTTCTGGGCGTAGGCTATGGCCGGAATGATCTCCTCCTCCTCCTCTTGACCGAGAAGACCTTCTTCCCCCGCATGAGGATTTAATCCAGCGACCAGGAAGCGGAATGTTCCGGGCTTAATGTTTTCGATAGTGGTGTGAAGAGAGATGAAGAAATCTTGGAGATTCTTTTTTTTTATCTTCTCCAATGCGTGCTTTAACGGAAGATGGTGGCTGAACAGGGCGACTTTCAACTTCTCTGACCAGAAAATCATGATGGCCTGAGGGTAAATCTGACTGAGAAAATCTGTGTGTCCAGACCATTTCAGGCCGGCGAGATTCCAGGAATGCTTGGAAATGGGTGCTGTGACAAGAGCCTGGACAGTGCCTTTTTGAGCCTCTTCCACCGCCCGCTGGAAGAAAAGGAACGATGCCTCTCCGTTCTCCTTTGAAGGGGATCCTTTTTTTATGGTTTTTAGAGAACTGTTAATCTCCAGGAGAGAAATAGAAGGGGACTGAGGATCATTGGTCTCATCAAAAGAGTGAATTTCTGTATTGAGATTCAGGGCCCGCTTTTCTTCCTCAATCACTAGAGAAGAACCGAAGAGCAAATAGGAAATATTTGGAAGAGAATTTCTGGATGAAAGAGCCTTCAATACGGTTTCAGGTCCGATACCCCCTGGGTCCCCGAGAGTGATCCCAATCCTGGGAAGGCTCATTTGTTTTGTTTTTTTTCTCTTGATCCTTTGGTGTCATTCAGCTTATACAGATACTTGATGCCATTTTTATAGATCATTAGATTGGGAGCATCATCGCGGTTGAGCTTTATGCATTTTTTATCATACCACTCGATATACCCTTCGACCGTTTCCCCGTCATTAAAGACAATTCCCATCGGAGTTTTTTTGTTCATCTGTTTGAGGCAATAATAGTTTTCTGCATGCGTTTCAGAGGGAGGGTGAGTTTTCCTTTTTGATGATTCGCGGCTCATCTTATCCTTGATCTCGGATAAATTCGGTCTGATAAGCTTTCTATTCATGGTTGGCTTCTCCAAGAATTAAGCTGGTTAGAGTGTTAAAAATTCCTTAATGATAATAATAACATCATCATTTCAAAATTTCAAGGATTTGGATGGATGAGCTTTATCGTTTACACACCGAGATGGATCTTTTTTCAATTGTGTTCATCAGGGGTTTACCCATCTCAATCTGCGGAGGGAGGAGAGCATTGGAAGATGTTTCCGAGCCTGGATGAGAAATTGACTTCCCAAAACGGCTGTGCTATAAGCGGGGCGCATCCAGCCAGAATGATCGATCAGAAAGGGAGGAATACGGAGATGTTCCCAGGAGCTGTATTAACTTTTCTGGGGGATGCATTTTCACATCAGGAGGAAAGGAAATGAAGAATTCTGGAGAAGCCCTGCAGGGTAAAGTCGCCCTCGTTACTGGTGGAGGACGAGGAATAGGAAAGGGTATTGCCCTGAAGCTTGCTGAGGCAGGAGCCGCCGTTGCGATCGGTGATATCGATGTGGATCAAGCTGAGCAGAGTGCTGAAGAATTGAACAGGGAGTACGGAAGAGCTGGCTTTTTTCAGGTTGATGTGACCAAGGAGGAATCGATTGATACCGCGGTGAGAATGGTTCTGGAGGAATTCAATCAAATAGACATTCTTATCAACAATGCGGGGATTATGTTTAGGACAAGGATACTGGACATCTCTCTCAAAGAATGGAAAAACACTCTGCTTGTGAACCTTACAGGCCCTTTTCTTCTCTGCAAAACTGTGATTCCTTTGATGAAAAAGAACAATTACGGGAGGATTGTGAACATCTCCTCTTCAGCGGGCAGGAGTGTGAGCACTCTGGGAGGAGCCCACTACACTGCCTCCAAGGCCGGATTGCTGGGATTCACGAGGGCAGTGGCCAAGGAGGTTTCCTCCTTCGGGATAACCGTGAATGCTGTTTGTCCAGGGCTGATGGATACACAGATGGCCAGGGATACAACCACACAGGAAGAGCTGGAGAAGTTCATCGATTCCTTCCCGATCAAAAGGTTAGGTCTACCGGAGGAGATTGGAGACTTGGTGGTATTCCTCTGCTCTGAGAAGGCGTCTTATATCACCGGAGCCTCTGTGGATATCAACGGTGGAGACCTTATGATTTGATATTTGTTTTTTGAAGAGCCTCTTTCCACTGCCCTTCACTTATCCGCTGAGAGGAACGGTGAAGGACTGGCGCTCAAAATTTGACTGGAGCAAAGCGATTTCACTGTCGTTTTAATGCCGTAGATTGCCCACACAAAATAGAAGAGAAGCTTTGAAGAAGATTTATAAAGTTGATTTTAGGTTGCGTGGGGATGCTTCTTGAGAGCCTGGTAGACGAGAGGAAGAACCAGCAGTGTGACCAGAGTTGATGTGATGAGCCCGCCGACGACCACTGTGGCCAGCGGCCTTTGAATCTCTGCTCCAAGACCCTTGGCCAAAAGAAGCGGCATGATACCGAAAATCGTGGTGAATGTCGTCATCAGGACTGGCCTGATCTTTGAGCTTACTCCCTCGGTGATGGCTTCTTTCATCGACGCGCCATGCGAGAGGCGCCTGTGGAAGGAGGTCAGAAGCACAAGGCCGTCCTCCAGGGCGATCCCGAAAATAGCGATGAACCCGATGGAAGCCGGAATGCTCAAATAGAGACCGGAAATCTTGAGGGCGATGATCCCCCCTGTCAGAGCCAGAGGTACGTTGATCAGAATGATCAGCGCTTCCTGGAATGAATAGAAGATCGTGAAAAGAAGCAGGGCGACAAGAGCTAGGGTGATGGGCATGATGATCGTTAATCTTCTGTTAGCTTGTTGATGGAGTTCAAACTGTCCTCCCCACTTGAGAGAATACTCTGGAGGAAGCTCGACCTTTGTTTCGATTTCCCTCTGAGCTTCGCTGACAAACCGACCAATATCCCTTCCTCTGATGTTGCACTGCACGGTGATGAACCTTTTGTTGTGCTCACGGTTTATCACCCGCGGTCCGACAATCTCCTCGATGGTTGCGAGAGACCCAAGGGGAATTTGTCCTCCTCCGGGAATTCGAATCAGTAAGTTTTCGATATGCTCGATATCCTTCCTGAATTCAGGGCCAAACCGGAGAAAGATGTCGAATCTTTTCTGTCCTTCATACACCTGGCCGACCGTCATCCCTCCCACAGCAGCCTTGATCGTTTCCTGGATATCGTTGATATTCATACCGTAGCGGGCGATTTGCTCTCTTGAGAGGACGACCTGGATGTGGTTTTGGCCGGTGAACTGCTCGACCTGAACGTTTGCCGCGCCTTGGATGTTCAAGAGAGCATCTTTTATTTCTATTGACTTTTCCTTGAGGATATCGAAATCTCTGCCGTAGACTTTTATTGCCAGTTGAGCCTTGACTCCAGTGATGAGTTCGTCCAGGTTGTGGGCAATAGGCTGTGTGATGTTGAGGTTGACTCCAGGGAAATCTTCCAGACGATGCTCAATCTCTTCCAGGAGTTCATTTTTGTTCTTAAAATGTTCCCATTTATGGATGGGCGTAAGCTGGACCAGGATTTCCGCATCGTTCACAAAGTGGGCATGGCTCCCGACCTCCCCTCTTCCTATGCGGCTCAACACACCCGTCACCTCAGGAATGCCTTTGAGCGCCTTCTCGATGGAAGTCGTCATGGAAATGGTCTCCTGGAGACTGATGTTCGGGTCGAATGTAGCTCGGAGATGCAATGTTCCTTCTTCCAGGTAGGGGATGTATTCTCTTCCCATGAAGGGGATAAGGGAGACTCCGGATAAAAAAACAAGAAAAGTGATCAAGAAGACTTTCTTTCGGTGTTTCTGGCACAGGGCGAAAAAGGGAAGATAGGCTTTTTTAATGTTCCTTATCAGGAAGGGCTCTTTTGTGGTCCCTTTCTTTGGTCTTAAGAAGTAGAAAGAGAGGGCGGGTGCTGAAACCAGAGCATAGAGTAGAGACCCAACCAGGGCGAAAGAAATGGCATAGCCCATCGGCCGGAACATGATTCCTTCCACACCGGTCAGAGTGAATATCGGGAGAAAGACAATTATGATGATCACGATGGCAAAGAAAAGCGGTCGGCCCACTTCTTCTCCTGCACGGCACACAGCCTGAGCTTTGTTTTCATGCTTCATCTGGAGGTGGCGGTGGGTATTTTCGACAAGAATGATGGATGCGTCAGCGATCAATCCTATCCCGATGGCCAAACCGCCGAAGGACATCAAGTCTGCGGCCAGGTTGATCCTCTGCATCATGATGAATGTGAACAGGATGGAGAAAGGCAGAGCAAAGACGGTTATGAGGGCAGAGGGGAAATCTCCCATGAACAGGAAAAGGACGATAATGACAAGGATAATTCCGAGGATAAGGTTTCCGGACACCGTGGAAAAGCATTTTTTTACAAGAGATGCCTGGTTGTAGAAGGGAACGATTTCCACTCCGGAAGGAAGTGATTTGTTGACCTCAGAGATTCTCTCCTCGATATCATTGATGACGTGCGCGGTGTTCGAGCCGAAAAGCTTCAAGATCATGCCGACGACTTTCTCCCCTTCGCCGTTGGCCAGGGCGGCTCCTCTCTTGATCGCTGGAAGGACCTGGACAGTCCCAACATTTTTTAGAAAGATGGGAGTTCCTTGATAGTTGGCAATCACGATTGTCTCGAGGTCTTCGAGGGTTTGAATAAGGCCTACACTTCGGATGATGTACTCCTCTTTTCCCTTGGTGATGAAGCTGGCGCCGATATTCTGGTTGTTTTTTCTGACCTTTTCGATGATGTCAGATATTGTGAGGTTGTACTTGAGAAGGGATTGAGGGTTGAGAAGGATCTGGAATTGCTTGACGTCTCCTCCGATGCTCAGGACCTGGGAGACTTCGGGCACGGATTTCAGCTCATACTTTACCAGCCAGTCCTGGATGGTCCTGAGTTCGAGAGGAGAGAAATTGTCTCCTTCGAGATAATACAGGTAGACCAGCCCCAGGCCTGTCGCGATAGGACCTAAAACCGGATTATGAGCCTGAGCCGGGATGCTTTCTCTAGCCTCATCCAGACGCTGCGAGACGAGCTGTCTGGCCCAGTAGATGTCGGTTTTATCCTCGAAATAGATATTGACTATGGATAGGGAAAAGGTGGAAATGGAACGGATATTCTTGACTTGAGGGAGGCCGAACATTGAGGATTCGATGGGATAGGAGATGAGCCTTTCGATCTCTTCAGGAGCCATTCCTTCCGCTTCGGTGTAGACCTGGACAAGAGGAGGGGACGGGTCCGGAAAGACATCGATGGGGAGCCTCTGGAAAGCAAGAATCCCCAATAAAGCGATTATGGCCGTGGCTACTACAATGAACAGCCTCTGTTTGAGAGAGAAGTTTATGATTCTTGAAATCATTGATCTCGATTACCCGGATAAAGTCATGTTTATGGATTAATGGACGTGTGCCTGTCCGAAGGTCCCTTTGTTGAGTTCTGCTTTCAGTTTAAAAGCTCCCTGTATAACTATTTTCTGCCCTTCTTTAAGACCATGAGCGATTATCCTCCTGTTTCCGATTTTTTTGCCCAGTTCCACATGCTGGACAACGAAAACATCCTTGTCTTCAAGTATGAACACGATTTTTTCTCCGTTCAGCGTCTGAACTGCTTCTTCCGGGACCGCAAGGAGTTCTTGCCCTGCTGCCTTGTTTTCGATGACTCCCTGGATGTACATGTTCGGCTTGAGAAGCCCTTGATCGTTTTTGACTTCGACTCTGATTTTTATCGTCCTCAGTTTTTCGTCTACAGTGTCGCTGATATAAGCAATTTTCCCTTTAAATTCTTTATCAGGATAGAGAGACAACAGGATAATTACCTGGCTGTCCTTGTTTATAAAAGGCAGATCTTTCTCGTAAGCATCCAGAAGGGCCCACAGCGTCCGGAGGTCGGAGACGGTGAACAGGACTTTGTTGGGTTCGACATGCTCTCCAACGATGACATCTCTGAAGGTGATCGTTCCGTTTAGAGGAGACAGAATGGGAAGGTTGGGGTCTGCGAGTTCGCAGAGATTGTCATCAGACTTTCGGGAGATACATTTTTCTATGAGCTTTTCCGTTTGCTCATGGTCAAAACCGTAGGAGTGAAGGATGGATCCGAGTCCACCCACTTCGGTGGAGAGTTTCTCGAACTCCGCTTCTCTCCTTAAAAATTCCCTCTCTTCGATCGCTTTCTCTTTGAACAGAATCTTGGCCCTCTCGTACTCCTTCTGGCTGAGGTTGAGCTTGGCCACAGTCTGGAGGAAATCGGCTTGGGCCTGGACGAATTCGGGTGAATTGATCATCAGCAGGGCCTGCCCTTTCCGCACTCTGTATCCCAGATCCGCAGCCAACGAGACCACTTTTCCCCCGACAAGGGAAGAGATATAAGCGGTACGGTTTTGATTAAGCGAGAGGACTCCCGGCAGCGTGATCTGCGATGCCACATCCTGCCTGGCGGCTGATCCCACAACGACTCCCCACTCTTTCTGTTTTTGGGGAGACAGATGCAGGTCTTGATGCTCATGCTCTTCTGGTTCTGCGGCATCGGGCTCCTGGATTTCTTGCGATTGACCTTCGTGCTCATGAGTTTCTTGCTCAGGAGGAGGGGCTGGAGCTGTCTTATCGCCTCCACCGCAGGAGATGAGAATCAAGAACGAAAATATAGAGAGGTATGCGATTTGTTTTTTCATTTTATCCCTTCTCCGATGGCCTTTTCCAAGGCTGCCTGAGTGGTATTCCAAGCATACAGGGACTCCTGGTAGTCCTTTATGATGCTGGTGTAGGTTCTTTGAGAATCCAGGTAATCGAGGAGAGAGATCTCGCCCTGTTTGTAACTCTGCTCGGAGATTTTCAGGCTCTCTTCGGCCTGTTTCAAAAGGCCCTCGTGAAAGATCCTTATGGTCTGTTCGGAGTATCTCTGCTCGTTCAACCTGGCTTTGACCTCTGTAACAATTTCCATTTTTAATGCTTTCAATTCATGGTTCTGCTTCTGATAAAGACTTTCCGCTTCCGCGATTTCCCTGGATTTAAAGTTCCAGAGAGGGATGTCCAGTGAAATGCCGATCCCCTTGTTCTGTCCGTCCAGCTCATTTCTGATGAATCCTGAGAGCTCAAAGTCCGGAAGCCTCTGCCATTTGACATGCTTCAACTGGCTTTCCGCAAATTCAAGGTCCCTCTCTTTTCCTTTAATGAGGGGGTGGGAGAGAAGCGCTTTCTCCAGGAGAGATTGCTCATCGATTTGGAGAGGTCTGTATCCCAGTTTTCCCAGAATGGAGAAATCCGCGGGGAGAGAGTTCCCCAGGAATTTATTCAGGTTTTCCTTGGCCAACCTCAATTCGGTCCGGATCTTGTTCAGTTCGTTCTTGGCTTTGAGGGTTTCGACACGGAGTTTGATCGCCTCCAGTTCTCTAGTCTCTCCCAGTTCGACTCTTTTTAAAATCAACTGGTAGGTTTCTTCGAGAGAACTCAGGTTTTTTCGGGAGAGTTCTTCTTCATTTTTGAGCAAGAGGACCTTGTAGAACAGTCTTTTTATCTCAAAGGTGATTTCGATCTTGGAAAAATGGTAAAAATGTTCGGAGGCCTGCCACTCATTTTCGAACATCAGAACACGGTAGTGTCTTTTGAAAGGATTTTCCAGGTATTGGCTGAGAGAGAGGCTATTCGTGTTTCTTTTTCCAGGGGTGTCGTAGAGTTCCCCCTTACCCGTTTGGTATGCAAGCTCAGGATTGGTCAGGCGCTTGGAGGCCTGGAATGCGGCTTTTTTAGCTTCGACTTCCTGTGCTTTGGCCAGGAGCACAGGGCTGTTGTTCAGGCCAAGATCGAGCATCTCATCGAGGGTGAATCCTTTTTTCTCTTCAGATGTGGTGAGAACGGGAACGAGGAGAAAAAGGACAAGAATTGAGGTAATATATGTTTTCATATTTTACCATATATTGTATTGGATTTAAGGTCGGATGCAAAGAGGGAGATGATAGTCCGTTCTAAATCCGCCACCAGTATGAGAATTTGATGAAGTAATAGCGGCCCTGCCTTTGCCAGATTCCGAAATCATCCTGTTCCTGGTTGTCGTCTATACCGAAGTAAAAAACCGTTCCCGGCCGGTATACGTAGCTGAAAAGAAAGCTGTTGTAGAGTTCGTCGTAATAGTCGTTATAGTCCGTGATTAGGCGGAGCGAGAGCGAGCGGGACAGCTGAAGATTGATGCGCTGACTGATGATGTTCACTTCGTACTCTTTTACCCCGCCTTTTTCCCTGTAGAACCGGTTGTTCCGGAAATTATAGAAGAACCGGAGGTTGGTGAGCGGCTTGATCGTCAGCCTCGCCCCGATGGAAGTCATATATCCGAGATAGGGGGGATCTTCGTCGTAGTTGATGCTGTCCCCGAAGGAGTAGGAGATGTTGCCGCCGAGCCATGACAGGGGCTCTGAACTGAAGTTGAATCGGAAGGACTTTTTTTGGAAGTCAATCCCTTCGTACTTCTCAAACTCAGAGGAGGCGGTTGCCCAGAGGTGGGACTGCCTCCAGCCGTTCAGGAATAAAGAGAGCTGGAAGTCTTCATCGGTCAGTGTGTTGCTGAAGTCATGGATTCTCCGGTATTCGAAGGAGGGACGGATGGATATGATCAGATCATTCTGGGGGAGGAATGCATACCCGATGCGCGTGTTGAAGTAATGGATGTCTTTTCGTCGGATGAACCCGGTCGCGGCCTCGAAATCCGGATGAATGCTTGTCCAGTTGGCGGACATCGTCAGGTGGCGGGATGTACTGCTTAAATTCAACAGTGCCGCAGGGACGATATCTGTGATTTCATTCCCGACTTTACTCGCTGAGCCAAGGAACTGGAAGGAGAACCTGTAGAAGTTGTTGAACTTGAGGTGGCCGTCAAACCCGAACACCCGGTTATAATTGTCTGTGAGAGAGCCCCAGGATTCCCCCATTTCTTTATCGGTCAGGATAAAACCGATATGGGATTCCGGATAGAGGTCTCTTTTAATGCGGAATACACTGACCAGGGCATTATAGGGATTTTCATCATCATCAGGGGAACCGGGAATATCAATGCGGCCAGGATTTTCATCATAGGTGCTCAAGAAGCCGATGGTGACAGGGCCTGTTTTTCCCGTTAGCTTGGTTCCCCAGAGGGGATCGATGATAGTCCTTGTGTAGACGAGCTCGATCGGAGTGTCATAGAAGTCTTTTCCCTCTAAGAAAAAAGGCCTTGTCTCCGGATAATAGAGGGCGTATCTCTGGTTGACGTCGATCTGGGGCATATCCGCTTCGATCTGGCTGAAGTCAGGATTATACGTGAAGTCTGCAGTCAGGTTAGAGGTGATCCCGTATTTCAGGTTGAGACCCGCTTCAGGTTCGATTTTCTCCTCGTCCTGTTTCAAGCCTGTGAGGACTGGCATGAGCTCGAGATTCCTTCCCTTTTCGATGAATCCGTCGATCTCGAGCGTTCCCGCTTGAATCAGGAAACCGTTGACATTCCGGGAGCGGGGATGCCAGTAGATCTCTTCATTTTTTCTCCGGATCGTTCTCATGATCTGGAGACCCCAGACTTGAGTCTCCGTGTTGGGGAACCGGAGGCTCTTGAAAGGGATCGCCATTTCGACAGTGTAGCCTTTGTCATCTCTTTTGGCGTTGGAGAGAAAATAAGTATCCCAGTATCTGTCGAATCCGAAGAATCCTCCACGGCCACGTCCTCTTCTCCGCGTTTCAGTGTAGATCCCATCGGTCTGGATTCCGCAGGGATTGACCTGGAAGACAAAAGCCCTCTTTTTGTCGTTGAAGGTATCGAGGTAAATCGTGAGGTCGTCGTCACCCTGGACCGAGTCCCTCTTGGCAAAGCAGGCTCTGATGCCTTGAGGGTTCGAGTCAAAACAGCGGGCCGCGATGTAGAGGTTTTTCTTGTCGTACCCGATATAAACGATGGTTCTTTCTGTGGGCCGGGCTCCTTCTTGAGGTTCGTATTGCGTGAACGTGTCGAGGATCTCACCCTTTTCCCAGAGAGAATTCTCCAGACTGCCGTCGATCTTCGGGGACTCGGGGAATTCCGGAATTTTTATGCGGTAACTGTCTGCGTTTTCCTGAGGAAAGGAAAATGCCATACACAGAATGAGACCGGGCACGATGAGCAGATAGTGAAGTTTTGTCGACCTCATCGTGACCGGGTATTATATACGAACAGAAAGCTCTTGAAAACTCATTTCCCCCGAAAATCAGAGTACTTGATGTTTCTTTTCTCGAGGCTCGTTCCAAGTGATTGTTCTAAACGCGCCAAAGAGAGCACGTAATCATACATCGCTCTGAGCAAGTTTGTCTGGGCTGTGGTCAATTCTGACTGGTATTGAAGGACAAAGTAGGGAGTGGAGATGCCGACCTTGAATTTTTCCTCTTCCGCTTCGAGGGTTTTCTCGGCTAGTTGCATCGCGATCCTATATGCCTCGACTCTTTCATAATTCGTCTGCACGGCCCTCACGACGCTTTTGACCTCGAGAAAAATCTGCTGCTCCTGGTCTTTGAGCATGAGCAAGGACTGTTCCATGTTTACTTTTGTCTGGGCGTAATTGGCCTTCGAGAGTATGTTGTCCAGAGGGATATCCAGCGTCAACGCCACTGACCAGTTGTCGTACACAAAGTTGAAAGCGTCAGACACAGCATCAGAGGGAGGATACTCGTTCTCTCCGATCGGAGGGTCAAATGGATTGCTGGGATCATATATGATTTCAGTTCCGGATTGTCCCGGACTCCAGTAGGAGGCTGACAGGTTGAGGCCGGGAAGGAGCTGGTTTTTTGCGTTTTTGACATCGATCTCTCTGTTCTTGAGATTGATCCGGGTTCCGTTCAAATCCGGTCTTCTCTGGAGTGCAGTCTGAAAGGCATCCTCAAAACTGATTTCACGTTTCTCGAAATCGGGAGTGTCTATCGGGATAATCCTCGCGTCATCATCGACTCCTTCAGCAGATAAGTTGAGGAGTATCCGCAAGCTGTCCTCTTCGTCTTTGATCTGGGCTTCTGCTTCGATGATATCCGCTTTTCTGGATGCGACCGCAGATTGAGAGCTCAAGATTTCAATCGGAGCCAGGGTGCCGACTTCAACAGACCTCTTGTTTTTTTCAAGCAGTTCTTCAGCGAGCTGTAGAGACAACTGCCTCACCTTGAGGTTCTCGATAAGACCCTTCAATGACCAGTAGGCTTGTTCTACGTCGTAGACCGTCTGCTGGAGCGATCGTTCGAGCTGGGTTTCGGAGATGTCCAGGTTGTTCCGTGCGACTATGATTTCTCTTTTCGTTATCTTTGGTCCGAAGTTTCTCAAAAGAGGCTGGTTGAGGTCGAACCGCAGCGTGGCTCCATAACGAGGGTTGACGCTCTGGAACCTCTGGTTCGTTTCGCTCGAGTAACCGTCGAACGCTATCGAAAAAGTTCCGCCTATGGGAAGAAGCTGTGAGATCTCGGCATTAAAGCCTGATCTTGTCGTTTGAACATCGCCGCCTGATTCGAGAAATGAAAAGGAAGCCTGGATGTTTTCTCTCGTGTTGTAGCCGAAGGTGAGAGTGGGATAGAAAATTTCCTTGGCCTGGGAAACACGAAGCTCGGCCACATCCGGGTTCAGAACTTCAATGGCCACGCCGAGGTTTTGCCTCAGGGCTTTCACGATGCAGTCTTCCAGCGTCAGGGA
>SOIA01000294.1 GCA_004378665.1 Candidatus Aminicenantota bacterium | reverse complement strand
TTTTCAGGAATGATTAAGTTGAATACTCGAGAATTATCCCGAATAATGAAACTGAGATGTCTTCAACTCGAGAATTGGATGAATGCATTATTTATGCTATCGTATCTAAAGAAATTATCGAACGTACGCATGGAGGGAAATCTTGCACATCCTTGTGATTGAGGATGAACCTAAAGTCGCCAAGGCGATCCGTGAAGGATTGGAGTCCGAGAACTACCAGGTGACCGTGGCGGCAACCGGGGAAGACGGATATTTTCTCGCCACTACCCGGGCCTTCGACCTCATCCTGCTCGACCTCATGCTGCCGGGGCGCAGCGGGCTCGAGATCCTGACCGCCCTTCGCAAGCAGAAATGCCAGACACCGGTGCTGATTCTCACGGCCAGAGACGCAGTCGAAGACCGGGTGGAAGGACTGGATACGGGGGCTGACGATTACGTGGTCAAGCCTTTTGCCTTCGCTGAGTTTTTGGCCCGCATCCGGGCGCTGACCAGACGCGGAAGGCCTGAGCAGGCCTTGAGGCTCAGGCTGGTTGAACTTGAACTGGATTGTGTCACAAAGAAGGTCACCCGTGGAAAACAGGAGATAGACCTGACTGCCAAGGAATTCGACCTGCTCGAGTATCTGCTCCGCCATCAGGGACATGTCGTGTCACGCGAGATGCTGGCCCGTGATGTCTGGAAGGTGACGTCCCGGGCGACGCCTCTGGATAACGTGATCGATGTTCATATCGCCAGGCTGCGCCAGAAAGTGGACGCGCCTTTCAAGAAGAACCTACTGAAGACGATCCGTGGAGTCGGTTTTGTCCTGAAGGAGGGAGACGCATGATCCTGGGAAACTTAAGCATCCGCCTGCGGCTCACTCTTTGGTACACAGCCGTTCTTCTGGTTATTCTCTTTGTAATATCTCTCGGCAGTTATTTCTTCATGCGGAACCGGTTGGAATCCATGGCGAGGAGCAGACTGGAAAGCGGGTATGTGACAGTTGAGACTGTCATCAGGAATTCAAGCGGGGACCTAATGGACGTCTACCATCTCGGGCAAGAGAGTTTATTCCAGCTTTCTCGAGATGGGAGAGTGGTCTATCAAACGTTAACATGGCAGGACAGGCTGTGGTCAGGAACACCAACAGACGCGCGTTTCGTAGAGTCGAACTCCTGGAAGTCCCCAGAGGGCTCTCTCTTCTGGTTGAAGAAAGGGATAGAGACTGATTCCGGCTTTGAGATCATCTTTGCCGAGGATGTCACTTCTACGATGGAATACATCAAGATCCTGGCTATTATCCTGATGGCCGGGATTCCCTTCGCGCTCATCCTGGCCGTCTTGGGAGGATACTTTCTGGCCGGACGCGCACTCTCGCCTATTAAAGCTGTCACAAGAAAAGCGAGGGAAATCAATGCGGAAAGCCTTTCGGAGCGCCTGCCTATACAGAATCCTCACGATGAGATCGGACACCTTACCTCTGTCTTCAACGATATGCTGGCTCGCATCGACAGCTCATTCACGCAGTTGCGCCGCTTCACATCCGATGCCTCGCATGAGCTGCGGACTCCCCTGACTTCCATTCGCAGCGTCGGGGAGGTTGCTCTGCAGGGATCCATGGACAGGAAATCGTGTCAGGAAGCCATAGGCAGCATGCTGGAGGAGACAGAACGGCTCACTCACCTCGTGGATAACCTGTTGACTTTGGCTCGGGGCGATGCGGAAAAGGCCAATCTGACTCCTCATTCTGTGGATCCCAGCGTTTTGGTCGGTGAGGTTGTCGAGGAACTGCGTATTCTTGCCGAAGAAAAGAATCAGACGCTCTCTTCAGACTTCCAGTCCTCGGTCATGGTGACTGCCGATGAGGGCACACTCCGGCAAGCGATTTCCAATGTCCTCCATAATGCCATCATGCACACGCAGAAAGAAGGGCATATCGAGGTTATCACAGCAAAGACAGAAGACGGAAGCGCCGTCATCGACATCATCGACAACGGTCCAGGGATTCCCGAATCCGAGCGCACGAAAGTGTTCGAACGCTTTTACCGGATCAGTGGAGCCCGCTCCAGGAAGGAAGGGGGCATGGGACTCGGTCTGGCTATTGCCCGATGGGCGGTGGAGGCTAACGGGGGCGCGATCGCGTTCCTCGATAAAGAAGGCTCGGGAACCTACTGTCGAATCACACTGCCTGCGGATGAGATGGAGCGTCATTGATTGATGACAGAAAGATAAGATTTTCGGACTATTTGAATAAATACAAGGGATATCAAATCGTTACTCAATAGTAGAAATAATACATGGGAGATAATTTTTGAAAAGAAATTCATTCGGGATTATTGCAGGCAAAGAGATTCATACAGGACTGGCGATTATTGCTTTACTATGGATTTTATCAGGCTGCGGGAATTCTAATCAAAAATCCGCGGACACAGTTGCACAGGCCGACGCCGTGAAAATGGATAGAGAAGAAATTATCTATGATGATGGCATACCTGAAAGTCAACATTCACCGTGGTGGGACAAACCAGGCGGCCAGCTCGCGGTTGTATTCACTCCAACGTTCTATCCGGCAGTCCTAACCAAAGTGCGGTTTCTGGTTGGCATAAGCGGGATTCCGACCACCGAATTTCGTGTGAGAGTGTTCGGAGGCACGGTTTCTGACGGTCCGGATGAAAGCCTTGATCTTTTGAAATCTGAAGTGACAGCATCAGCAGAATTTGGGAACAAATGGGTGGAAATTGACCTTTCAGGCCAGAATATCATTATCACGAGCGGAGACTTTTGTGTCTCCATGGAGTGGCTCACACCACCCGGAGACTATGGCAGGAACGCACAGTCTATCGGAGTGGACTATTCAAAACCTGATGGACGGAGTTGGTGGAAGACCGATTTCGTCTCAAGATGGGAAAGAATCGAGGAAGTCGCCAACATTGGTGACCGGGATGTGATGATCAGGGCCACAATTAAGAAGAAATAGTGCAGTCGACGGCCCAAAAACGGGCTTAACATGACAGTGCTCAGGGATTACGGCATTCGGGATCAAGCTGTTTAAGGAGCTTATCAAACAAGACAGCGAGAGCAATATTTTTATATTACCCCTGAGCGTTTCGATTGCCTTGACGATGACCTACAACGGCGGCGCCGGCGAGACTGAGAAAGCCATGGCCGAAACACTGGAATTCTAGATAGATATTCGTTGTTTAAAAAACAACTCATTTTTTCTGGTTTTCAGGTGAGCAGAGCTCGAGGAGACGGTCACGCCGCTTAAGAAGGGCTTTGATCTGATCATCGGTGAGATACTTTCCGAGGAGGGTCTTGAGCTCATCGAATTCCAGGAGCCTCAGTGCAAGGTCAAAAGCAGGATTGAGT
>SOIA01000020.1 GCA_004378665.1 Candidatus Aminicenantota bacterium | reverse complement strand
GCCCTGAGCTTCCTCTGGCTCAAACAGACGATCACCAAGTTCCTTATCCCTGATAAAAAGAAAACGCTCAGAATAGCCCTCCCCCTTTACATCCTCCGTATCGTGTTGATTCTTGGTATCTTTTTTATTATAATCTTCTTCTTTTCAGAGAAGATAATAGCCTTTGCAGTGGGCTTCTCAACAATGCTTCCAGTTTTTCTTGTTGAAGCCGCACTCGCACTCTCAAAGATGAAGCAATGGAAGAATTAGAACACAGTTTATTCATAGTCGACCTCTTCAATAAGATCTTCGGGAAACCTGTTGCTTCCCTCCTCTCTCTTTTTGGGATCGAAGTCAAACACCCGGAACATCTCTTTCCTGACCACGTCGTGATGGTTCTGTTTGTCGCACTGGCCCTCATCCTCTTTTTCGGTCTGGCCTCGCGCAATCTCAAGGTCATCCCTTCCAAACGTCAGAGCATCCTCGAGCTCATCATCGGATTTTTCGAAAACCTCCTGGGTGAAATCGTCGGAGAGCAGGGAAAGAAATACCTGCCGATGGTCGGCACCATCGGGCTTTTTATCCTCTTCTGCAACCTTCTCGGTCTTGTTCCCGGGCTCATGTCCCCGACCAGCAAGATCAACGTGACCATAGCGTGCGCGCTCTCGGTCTTTGTCTACTACCACTGGCAGGGGATCAAAGCCCAGGGTATATTGAAATATCTCAAACATTTTATGGGTCCCAGTCCGCTTCTCGCACCGCTCCTCGTCCCGATTGAGATCATCAGCCATTTCTCCCGTCCCGTCTCGCTCTCCGTTCGTCTTTTCGGAAATATCTTTGCCGAAGAACTGCTGATTTTAGTCATCGCCTCGATCATCCCCTTCCTTCTTCCACTCCCGTTCATGGCAATAGCCATCTTTACTGCAACCATCCAGGCCTTTGTCTTTGTCCTCCTGTCCTGCATCTACATAGCGGGAGCGGTGGCCCATGAGGAAGAACATTAATATGCAAAGGAGAAAAGAATGAGAAAGTACATCAAGCCTCTTGGAGTTTTTTTCTTTTTACTCGTGATTGCGAGCACACCGCTTCTGGCTCAAGAAACCACTCTTGATCCAACCAAAGCAAAGCTTTACTTGTGGTCTCTTATCATCGGCGCAGCAATCATCACCCTTGCCTCTTCCGTAGGAGCCTTCTGCCAGGCTAAGGCGATAAGCAGTGCATGTGAAGGAATCTCCCGCAATCCAGGTTCTGGGCCTCATATCCGCTTTCTTCTTATATTTGGATTGGTCCTCATCGAAACGCTGGTCATCTATGCGCTCCTTATCTCTATTATTGTCCTTATGGTTAAGTGGGATGACTACATCTAAGAAGGGCTTCCGTTTAATCAGGCAAAATAGATGAAATCTCCTGTCTTCGAGATCCTCGGCACCACTTTCAAGCGGTTCACCGAGGATAAATGCGGGAACTTCGCCATCACCATTTCCTACTTCTCCCTGCTCTGTGCTGTTCCACTGGTCGCGCTTTTTGCTTTTATCTCCACCCGAATCATGGGAAATCCAGAAGCGGCATCGCAGGGCCTTGCCATCTTTTCCCAGGAGTTTTTTGCCGAGCTCGACCCTTACTTCTTCCAGAGGGTTCAGGAGCTCTCAAAGAACATATCCAGCCTCGGCTGGTTCGGATTGGCCGGCTCTTTTGTTGCGGCAAGTTTCCTTTTCTCCAACCTGATCTACTCGATAAACGTCATCTTTAAGGCCAACTACCAGAAATCCTTCTTCTACAACCGCCTGATGGAGTACCTCATCATGTTCTCCATCGGGATCATCATGCTGATCTCCATCTTTATCACCTTCATCTGGACAAGCATCCACCGGGCCATCTCGGAAAGCAGCATCGTCGCCAATTACATCAACCCGAGTTTTTTTTCTCTGGTCAACAACTTCTTCATCCAGTATCTCCTTCCCTTCGCCCTGACTTTCCTTGTCTTCTTCATGCTGTATAAGTTCATCCCGGAGATCAAAGTCTACACCCGTGCAGCTCTGATTGCGGCGGGAATAGGGACCCTTCTCTGGGAGGTATTCAAGAGGATCTTCGCATTCTACGTGGCTCATTTCTCCGCCATAGGGATCGTTCTCTCAAGGCTCCTGCAGGGGACATTGACCTCGATCATCTTCTTCCTCCTCTGGATCACCTTCTCGCTCATCATCCTGCTGTGGGGGGCGGAGTTGGCTGCTTTGTTGAACGAGCGAATCGATGAAAGACCAGCTTGACGCAAGTCCCTCTCTGACAGTCGAGGAGCTCGCCCGGCTCCTGGATTGCCCTTTTGAGGGGAAGGGAGAGACTGAGATCCGGGGGGTCTCGGACCTCGAGAATGCGGGAGAGGGCGACCTCGTATTCCTTTCACACCGTAAATTCCGGAATCTTCTGGAGAAGAGCAGAGCGTCCGCAGCGATCATCCCTGCTGAGGAGAAATACGACAGAATCCCGGTCATCAAATCTAAAAATCCCCATCTGTCTTTCGTGAAGGCGGTGGAGATATTCTACAAGCCTTTCCGTCCAGAACCAGGGATTCATCCGTCCGCCCAGGTTTCTCCATCCGCCAAATTCGGGAAAGACGTCTCCATCGGTGCCTTTGTCCATGTCGGCGATAACGTCGAGATCGGGGACAAAACAGTCATATTTCCTTACGTCTCTGTCTATCCGGGAGTCAAGGTCGGAAAAGAGACCGTTATCCACTCTCATGTGTCCATTCGGGAGGACGTCCGTATCGGAAACCGGGTCATCATCCACAACAATACTGTCATCGGTTCAGACGGCTTCGGCTTTCTCACGGAAAAGGACCGCTCTCCTGTCAAGATCCCTCAGACCGGAACAGTCATCATCGAGGATGATGTGGAAATCGGAGCGAATTCGGCCATCGACCGGGCTGCTCTGGGAGAAACGGTCATAAAAAAAGGGACCAAGATCGACAACCTGGTCCAGGTCGCCCACAACGTGGAAGTCGGGCCCAACAGCCTCCTGGCAGGGCTGGTCGGGATCTCTGGCAGCGTTAAAATCGGTAAAAATGTGATCATGGGCGGAGGGTCCGGTGCGATCGACCATGTGAAGATCGGAGATAACGTCATGGTTGCGGGAAGAGCGGTCATCACAGGAGATGTCCCGGATAACTCTGTTGTGGCCGGCTACCCCCATCAGGACATCCAGGATTGGCGGAAATCCAGTGTCATATTTACCCGGCTTGGTGAACTCGTCAAGGATATCCGGGCCTTGAAAAAGAAAATCACAGCCCTAGAAAAGAAGATCAAATAAAAAGGGGCCAGGCCCCTTTTCCCTCCCCATTTTCAACTCCCCGAGAAAATGGTAATATATTGAAATTCATAGAGAAGA
>SOIA01000199.1 GCA_004378665.1 Candidatus Aminicenantota bacterium | reverse complement strand
GGGCCTGGCCCCTTTTTTCGTTGATTTGGGATATCAATTCTGATATTTTGATTCTGCCAATCCCGAAGCAAACTCTTCAAGGAGGCGTCAATGTTGAAAAAAATTCTGACTCTCATCTCGATCCTGGGATTGCTCACAGCTCTGCCGGCCACGAGTCCTGGCAAAGAAAGCAACCCCAAAGTTCTGATCAAAACCAGCAAGGGGAACATTATTGTCGAGCTTTATCCGGATAAGGCTCCGATCACCGTGAAAAATTTCCTTTCCTATGTGGATGAGAAATTCTATGATGGCACAATATTCCACCGGGTGAAGAAAGGTTTCATGATCCAGGCGGGGGGGATATCCGAAAATTTAACAGGAAAGCCGACAAAGCCGGCGATAAGGAACGAAGCGACCAACGGGTTGAGCAACAAAAGAGGAACCATTGCCATGGGGCGGGGGGATCCTATTCACAGCATCACCAGCCATTTCTTCATCAATCAAGTGAACAACTCAGCGGGCTTAGATCACAGGGATAACACTCCCGGAGGCTATGGCTACCCTGTGTTCGGCAAAGTCATCAAGGGAATGAACGTGGTTGATGCGATCGCCAACACAAAAACCATGACCAAAAACGGCGTGCCCAATGTCCCGAGACAACCCATCTTCATCATCTCCATCCGCCGGATACAGGAATAAAACAAAATTTTCTTTTTGATCAAAAATATAACATTGTGCGAAGCCTCGAGCTTCTGCAAGCCACTCAAGGTAAAATGATATTTGCTCTCTTCCATCTTTTTCTTCTACTCGGCATCATAATCCTTGCCTTCTACTCACTTTTCCAGGGAAATGTCCTGCGGTTTGCCCTCATCATCGGGCTGCTCATCATCTATTACTTCCTCGCCCTCCACAAAAACATTCTTGAGGAAATTAAAAGAAAAAAAAAGAAGAAGAAGAAAAAAAAGAAATAAAGGACTTCATACTTTCATGCCCATCTATTTCGCCTTCTCGGATGAATCAGGGAAATACAAGAAGGAACGGACTGACAAGTTCATTTCCAAAAATCCTTTTTACTGCCGGGCAGCAGTTCTCCTCGAAGCCCAGGACTGGATCAGGCTCAATGAAGAATTTCACAGCCTCAAAAAAAGCATGCTCCAGGTAGGCCCCCAACAAGAAGTGAAATGGTCCTACATCTGGTCTCTGTTCAAACACTTCCAGAAAAAAGAGGACGTTCCCAAAAAAAAGCCGTATTTTTCCCTCCGCAATCATTCCCTGGACATTCTTGTCGATTTTATCAGGCGCACTCTCCAGCTTCTCAACGAATGCCCGAGCTGCCGCGTCATCTTCACACTAACCTTCAACGAGAGGACAAAAACAAAGCCTTTGGAAATCAAGGAAATTTTGAAGCTTCACATCAGTCACATCCTGAGCGCGATCGAAGAGGAAATCAGCAGAATACCCGAGAGTGTGTGCGTTCTTTTCCTGAACCGGGAAGAACCCGCCCTCGAAAAGTGTTTAAAAGAAGTTCTTTCCGAGATCTATAAAGAAGGCCGCCAGCCAAGATTTCCTCACATCAAAGACAGCCTCGATTTTGAATACTTCACCCAGAGCTTTGGCAGCCAGCTTGCAGACTACTACGCAGGAGTGTTCAACGGATGCTGCCGCCTCTATCCGCAGAGCATCGACCTTTTCCGCCATCAGGTCTGGCCGAAGATCATCAGGAAAAAGGATGAAGTGCTGGGTTCGGGGATCACCGAACTCCCGGAAGACGAAAAAAACAGAGCCTCCTTGAAAGGCATCCTCGATAAAGCTACCGCAGCCCAGGAAAAAGATTACCGGATTAGCCTGGATAAACAGATAAAATAAAAGAAAAGTTATGGATTTATTCGAGCGCTCCATCCGCCTCCTCGGGGACATAGTCTGGGGTCCACATATGCTCATCCTTCTCCTCGGTGCCGGTATCTATCTCACCATCCGCCTGCGCTTTGTCCAGCTGCGCCGCTTCGGGCTCTCGTTCCGCCTGCTTCTCGGCAATAGGGATTTCGGGGAAAGCGCAAAGGAACGCAAGGGAGATATCTCCCCTTTCCAGGCGTTAGCCGCGTCTCTGGCTGCGGTCATCGGGAACGGGAACATCGCCGGAGTCTGTACAGCCATAGCCATGGGCGGACCCGGGGCGGTATTCTGGATGTGGCTTGCCGCCTTTTTCGGCATGGCCACCAAAGTGGCTGAGGCTGTCCTCGGTCAGAAATTCAAAATCACAGCGCCCGACGGGACGATCAAGGGCGGGCCCATGTATTACATAAGTCATGGGCTGGGGCTTCCCTGGTTGGCAGGAATCTTCGCTTTCTTCATGGGATGCAAGCCACTTTTTTCCACCACGTCCATCCAATCCAACTCGGTCGCCCTGGTCCTGAGGACACAGCTTGGGATCGAGCCCTGGATCACGGGTATAGGCCTGGCTTTTCTGACCTGGCTGGTCATCATCGGCGGGATCAAATCCATTGCCCGAGTCGCAGAATTCCTGAGTCCGATCATGGTCTTCCTGTACATCACCGGCGCTCTGATCACGATCATCATCTTTTATCATAAAATCCCCGATGCCCTCTCCCTCATTTTTGTGGGCGCATTCAAACCCGCAGCCGTAACAGGAGGAGTGGCGGGCATGACCATAAGGAACGCCATCCGGTACGGATTTTCCCGGGGGGCCTATTCCAACGAGGCCGGGACCGGAACGGCGGCAGTTTTTCATGCTTCGGCCCAGACCAGCGAGCCGGTGAGACAGGGACTGATCGCTTCTTTAGATGTGTTCATCGACACTCTCGTTATCTGCACCCTCACAGCTCTGACGGTCCTGGTCACGGGTGTCTGGAATCAAGGAATCACCAGCACCGAGATGACAGCCGCAGCGTTTAACGCTGCCATTCCCTGGGTTGGAGGTCTGATCGTGGCGGTCAGTTCTTTTCTCTTCGGATACTCCAGTTTGATCGCTGTGACCTACTACGGAGAGATCTCTTTCAGCTATCTCCTGGGTTCATGGATCAAGTGGCCCTTCCGGTGGATCTTCTGCGTAGTGATCTTTATCGGCGCCACTATGAAAGTTGAAGAGGCCTGGTCGATCGGAGACGTGTTCAACGGCATGATGGCTTCGACGAACCTGATTGGATTGATCGGGCTGGCTGGCCTGGCGGCTTTCTCGGTGAAGAGTTATTTAAAAAAAATCGATAGTATAAAAACAAGCAATATCCCGAAATAACTTAATATGGCGAAATTCATTTTTAAACACAAACTGAGTTAAGATCAAAGTGAAATAATGGAAAACATCTCATCATTTATTCCTCAGAACAAATGGGGACGTTCCCCAAAGGAGCACCTCTTTTCCCAGTCTTTAAGGTGTCCCCTTAGGGAACGTCCCCAAT
>SOIA01000027.1 GCA_004378665.1 Candidatus Aminicenantota bacterium | reverse complement strand
TTCCTCCTTGACTTCTCCTTTTTCGTCCTTGAGGAGAACGCTGACTTTCTTCTCGGCTTTCTCGAGCTCTTCCCTTAAAAACCTGGCCAGCTTGACGCCTTTCTCGAACAGAGACAGCGACTCGCTCAAAGAGAGCCCTCCCTTCTCCAATTTCTCGACGATCTTTTCCAAATCCTCCAGAGCTTTTTCAAAGCTTTGTGTCGCCATGTTATCTCCTTTAAACATTGGGGATTACCCCCAATTTTCACTTTTCGCTGCTGTTATTGGACCGGGACTCAATGCGTTTAGTCTTATCGACATCCTTGACAAGACAGGTGAATTCACCCTTAAAAAAGGAGACCGTCATTTCCTTCTCTTTTTCGACTTCCTCAATCCTGCGCACCAGGTATTGACCGCCGTCTTTCCAACAGAGAGCGTACCCCTTTTTAAGTATATTCAAGGGGCTCAGGTTGTGCAACTGAGCGGACAGCGTCTCCCATCTTGCCTGAAACTGTTGAAGCATCTCTTTCAAGGCGCTTCGGATCTTCTCTTCCAGGAGTTCAGTCCTGAATTTATCCTCAGAGATTTTCTGCTGCCTATTCCTGATGGCATTCCAGGCCCTCATATCCAGCTCATCAACCTTCTGTGCAAGATTCAGAAGGGTGATCTTCATGTTCTGGAAGGCCCTGTGTTGAGTCAGACTTAACACCTCATGCCTCTGTTCCTGAAGATAATATTTCTGGTTGTGGACCAGCCTTTTCTCCAAGTTTTCGATCCGTTCCCTGAGAGATTCCTCCTCCTTGATCACTATCTCCGCAGCCACAGAAGGTGTCGAGGCGCGAATATCAGCCACAAAGTCGGCGATCGTGAAGTCTATCTCATGCCCTACGGCTGAAATCACGGGAATGGGACAGCGGAAAATCGCCCGGGCCACTTTTTCTTCATTGAAGGCCCACAGGTCTTCTATCGAGCCTCCTCCCCGCCCAACGATCATCACATCAATTCCGGGAAGTTGCCCCAAATAATCGATCCCCTCGACAATCTCCTCCGCCGCGCCTTTTCCCTGGACTTTGACAGGATAGAGAAGGATATGGAGCCGCGCGAACCGTCTCTCCAGCGTCCGGATGATGTCGACAATGGCCGCTCCCCTCGGGGATGTGACCACTCCGACTTTCTTTGGCAGCAAGGGCAGCTTTTTCTTCCGTGCCGGGTCGAAAAGCCCTTCTGTCTTCAGCTTCTCCTTGAGCTGCTCAAAAGCAAGCTGCAGGGCTCCTTTGCCTTTGGGCTCGAGAAGCTCGACTGCGAGCTGGTATTCTCCTCTGGGTTCATAAACGTTTATCCGTCCCCGTGCCACGACTTGCAGCCCGTCCTTCAGTTCAAAGGGAACCCGCTTCGCATCGGAACGGAACATGACTGTGCGAAGCTGGCTCATCTCGTCCTTCAGTGTGAAATACAGATGTCCCGAATGGTGACGGTGGAAATTGGAGATCTCGCCCTCCACCCAGAGCATAGGGAATGCGTTCTCCAGCTCCGTTTTCACCAGCCGTGTGACTTCGGAAACCGTGTAGACTTTATCCGGTTTGACGAAGCTTTCAATCGCCACTTTCTTCCTCAGTGATGACCTCCCGCTTGATGGAAAGGGCTTTTCCCGTTTGACTGTTGACCTCAACGAAAAGGGCAGAAAGGAAAATTCCTTTCTTGGCGGGTTCAAACCGTTGAGGACGCGCGGTCAGGAATCTTTTAATGGCCTGTTCCTTCCGGATGCCGATGATCGACTCGTAACCTCCGACCATCCCCACGTCGGTGATAAAAGCTGTCCCTTTGGGAAGAATCCTTTCGTCCGCCGTAACCACATGGGTATGGGTTCCGATAACAGCGGAGACTTTCCCGTCCAGATACCAGCCCATCGCTTGTTTCTCTGAAGTGGCTTCCGCATGAAAATCCACGACAATCACAGGAGTCACAGCCTTGAGCGCCTCGATTTCCTCATCAGCTCTTCTGAACGGGCAATCCAAAGGCTCCATGAAAACTCTCCCCTGGAGGTTGAGGATGGCCACTTTCTGGCCGTCCTCCGTCCTGAAAACGTATGTGCCTTTTCCGGGATTACCAGGTGGATAATTGGCGGGTCGGAGCAATTGAGGTTCCCGCTTCAGATACTCGATCGCTTCCCTTTTATCCCAGATATGGTTTCCGGATGTCAGAATATCGACGAAAGCAAAGAGCTCCCTGCCCACTTTCTCTGTGATCCCGATCCCGCCGGCCGCATTTTCGCCGTTGGCGATGATGAGGGAAGGGGAATACTTTTCCAAGAGAGAGGGAAGATATTTTTTCAGCCCCCTGCGTCCCGGGCGTCCGATTACATCCCCTAAAAACAGAAAGCTGACTTTATCTGGCATACTCAACAGCTCTCATCTCGCGGATAACGGTCACTTTAATCTGGCCTGGGTATTCCAGCTCATCTTTGATCTTCTGTGCGATCTCTTTGGCGACTACCGCAGCCTTCTCGTCGGAGACTTTCTGGCTCTCCACTATAATCCTGATCTCCCGGCCGGCCTGCAAGGCAAAGGATTTGGACACACCATCATAGGAATTGGCGATCTCCTCCAGTTTCTCCAGCCTTTTGATGTAGCTCTCCAGAAGCTCACGCCGGGCACCAGGGCGAGCCGCGGAAAGCGTATCCGCAGCCTGGACCAGCACGGCTTCTACGGAGGGAAAATCCACATCCCGGTGGTGAGAAGCGATGGCCTGGATGACAGCCTCGGATTCTCCGTACTTCTTGGTTAAGTCAACGCTCAGCTCTGTATGAGTACCTTCGACGTCCTTATCCACTGCTTTTCCGATATCATGGAGGAGTCCGGCTCTCAAGGCCACATCGGAATTCACGCCCAGTTCCTTGGCCATCAGGGTCGACAGATAGGCGACCTCTTTGGAATGCTGGAGGGCATTCTGGCCGTAGCTCGTCCGGTATTTCAGTCTTCCGAGGAGCTTGACCAGCTCAGGATGCACGTTCTGGACCCTGAGTTCCAGGATGACAGATTCTCCTTCCTCCTTGATCTTCTGTTCCAGCTCCTTTTTCACCTTCTCCACGACCTCCTCGATGCGGGCCGGATGGATTCTTCCGTCTGCGACAAGCTTCTCGATGGCCAGACGGGCCATTTCTCGCCGGAGCGGATCGAAACTGGAAAGGATGACAGCTTCAGGCGTGTCGTCGACGATAATGTCCACTGAGGTGGCAGTCTCGAGGGCACGGATGTTCCGTCCCTCTCTTCCGATGATCCGTCCCTTCATGTCTTCGGACGGCAGGTCCACCACAGATACAGTCATTTCCACGACATGATCGGCTGATGAGCGCTGGATCGCCTGGCTGATGATCTCACTGGCCAATACCTGGCTTTTTTCCTTGGTTTCCTCTTCAATCTTCCGGACGGCCTGGACGGCTTCAAGCTTGGCCTCATCCTCGATCTTCTTCACGAGCATGTTCTTGGCCGATTCCTGGGTCATCCCGGAAACTCTCTCCAATTCCTCCACGGCCTGCTGGATCAGCTCCTCATACTTCCGCTCTTTGTCCCCCAGGTCTCTCTCTCTTGCATTCAGCCTCTGTTCCTTGTTGTTAAATTCCCTCTCTTTTCTCTCCACATTCTGAAACTTGCGTTCCAGATTTTCTTCATTCCTCATCAACCGTCTTTCCAAATCGTTTAACTTCTGGTTTTTGTCTCGATTTTGGCGCTCGAATTCCGCTTTAAGGTTGATCTGCTTTTCTTTGAGCTCTATGGTCGCCTCTCGCCTGGCCTTTTCGGCTTCTTCCCGGGCCTTTTCCAAGATCTCCTTGGCTTCCTGTTTTGAACGGAAGATCGCCCGGGCTCCTGAAGACTTTTTAACCAGGATAAAGAGTATGCCACAGCATAAAAAGATCAAAACACATAGTAGAATCAGCAGTGCTGAATTCACTTTGACCACCTCCTATTCGGTGAATCAAAGGAGATGAAAGTAAGGAGGGTTAAAAGAGGATTACACGTTCTGCATCACGACAAAAAAGAGAGTCCGAGAGGTTAAAATCCAGAAGGAGACACTTCTCTCTTCCGGCCAGGAGAAGAATTTTCTGGGAAACGACACACCAGAGTTTCTTCGCCTGAAAGACAAGATTTCCCCTCAACTCATCTATGAGCTTCACAACCAATGCTCCTGTTTTTTCAAGTTGTGTCTTCGATATTTTTAAATGTATCCTCATCTTTCTTTGAAAAACATTCCTCCAAACTTCCTATTTCATTCTCCATATGACCGATGGCTTCATTCAGTTGATCCAGCTTTCTCTGACAGATAAAATAATCATCTGCGATATTCAAAGCGGCTAAAACCGCAATTTTCAATGTTTCAGCCGATTTTGACTTGACAGCGACTTCACGCATTCTCTGATCAACATATGAAGTCAACCGGCCAATATATTTTTCATCCTCTTCTCCTTTGACTCTTATCTTATGTTTATGTCCGTAAATCTCGATTTCAATTACTTTGTCAGTCATATTCCGACTTGGTCTATTTGACCGATTATGGCCTCGATTTTATCCTTTAAAAATTTCTTTTCACCCGCGAACTTCTTCGCTTCCTCGTCAAGCTTTTCCATTCTCCTCGTTTGGTCTTCAAAATCTTTTCTTTCTGATTTCAGCTCTTTGACCTGCTGCTTCAGCTTGCCATTTTCGCTGAGAAGCTTATTGATGTATTCAACAACCTGGGAAACTTTTCCCTCGAGTATTTTAATTCTTTCTAATTCACTTGTCAATTCTGCCTCCTTCCCTCAATTGAAAATTAAAGCTTGCCCCTAAAGCACTGATAATCTTTTTCTGAATCTTATCGATTTCCTCAGTCTTTAATGTTCTCTTCGGATGGCTGAACACGAATCGAAGCGAAAGGCTGACCTTCCCCTTCGGGATCGATGGTCCTGAAAAACGGTCATAAAGGTCGAAGCTCCCCAGATAAGGAAGAGATAGCTTCCCCACAACCTCCTGGATATCCTGGAAGGAGACATTCCCGTCCGCGATAAATGAAACGTCTCGAGTGACGGTGGGAAACTTAGTGACCGGAGAATACTGAAAAGCCTGAGAAGGCTTCCCGAATAATGCGTCAAGGTTCAACTCAGCCGCCCAGACCGGCTCATCCAGAGAATAGGCATCCAGGAGGCTTTTTTTGAGCAATCCGAAATATCCGATCGTGTCTTTTTTGACCACCAGGGCCAGTGCACTCTCTTTCTCGAAAAGAGTATGGGGCTCTTCCTTAAAGGAATAAGGCTCGTAGTTCAAGTATTCCATCAGAGATTCCAGGGTTCCTTTAAGGCGGAAAAAATCAGTCTTTTCGCTCTTCCTGTGCCAGTGCGGAGGGCCGACCAGGCCAGTGGTCACCAGAGAAAGAGTCAACTGCTCCTGGCTCTTCATCTTGTTCTTGAAATAGATATTCCCCACCTCGAAAAAGTGCACTCCATCAGCCCCTCTGTTCATATTCCAGGCTATATTGTCCAGCAATCCGCCCATCAGAGTCGTCCGCAGGAGCGACGCATTGGAAGAGATGGGATTCCGGATCTCGATAGCTGAACGCCCTGTCTCGAATTGAGCCTCTTTTTCAGGGCTGGAAAAGCTGAAATTGAGCGCTTCATCGAAACCGTGATTGAAGAGTATCTGGCGCGATCGATCGATCTTTTCTCTCCTCTGGTCCAGAGGAGGCTCCGGGACTCTGAGTGGTGGGAAGTGGACAGGAATCTTATCGTATCCGTAAAAACGGGCAATCTCCTCGATGAGGTCCGCTTCCCTTTCTACGTCCACTCGGTGATGAGGGACCTGAACCTTCCACACATCCTTCCGTTGAGACTCAACCTGGAATCCGAGATTGGAGAGAGTTTTCTCCGAGAACTTGGCATCAATCTCAACGCCGAGAAGGTCAAAAACGCGCTGATTCCGCAGGACGACAGTTCTTTCCTTTGCAGGTTTCGGATAGACATCTGTGATGCCCCTGGAGACCTTCCCTCCGAACTGGGTCATCAGGGATGCCGCCATCAGAGCAGCCCGAGGAGGAAAGGAGATATCCGCGTTTCTCTCAAAGCGGTAGGAGGCATCTGTGGAAATCCCTATTTTTTTGCTGGTTTTCCGGACAGAAATGGGGTTGAAGTATGCGCTTTCGATAAAAATATCTTGAGTCTCCTCCTGCACTGAGGACTCCAGCCCTCCGATGACTCCGGCTATGGCCACAGGCTTTTCTTCATCCGCGATCACCAGCATATCGGGGGAGAGAGAGACATCTTCTTCCTCCAGAGTCTTGATGGCCTCTCCTTGCTTGGCTCTGCGGATGATGATCTTTCTCCCGGCAAGTTTCGCCAGGTCAAAAGCATGAATCGGTTGAGAAGTCGCAAAGAGAACGTAATTGGTCACATCCACCACGTTGTTGATGGATTTGAGGCCCATGATTTCGATCTTCTTCCTCAACCATTCGGGCGATGGGCCGACTTTGACTCCTTTCACCACTATTCCGCAGTAACGGGGACAGAGGTCAGGATCCCAGATTTGAACATCACACAGCTCAGAGGTCTTTTCCTCGATCTCGGCCAAAGGCCACTCCTGCTGCTTCAGCTTCAACCCGAGTGCCGCTGCAATCTCCCGCGCCACTCCCAGGTGGCCGAGCGTGTCAGGACGGTTGGCATAGGTCTCGATGTCCAGGATAATGTCTGAGCCCTTTTCCTTCCATTCTTCCACCATCAGCCCGATCATGTCCAGCTTGTCGATGAGCGCACTCGGGGGGAGGTCAACATCAATAAAATCTTTCAGCCACTCCAGACTTATTATCATTTTAACGTGAACTGCCTTATGAACCTTAAGTCATTCTCGAAGAAATATCTCATGTCCGGTATCTGAAACGCGAACATGGCTGTCCTTTCTATCCCCATTCCGAAGGCGAAACCAGAGTACTTCTCGGGATCGATGTTGACGTTCTTCAATACCTGAGGGTCGACCATCCCTGATCCCAGGATCTCTTTCCATCCGGTCCCTTTGCAGACTCGACATTTATCATCTTCTCCTCGACAGACTAAACATTCAATATCCACCTCAGCCGACGGCTCTGTGAACGGGAAAAAGCTTGGGCGAAACCTGATTTTCAATTTTTCGTAAAAAAGAGTCTTGAGAAAGTACTCCAGCGTTCCTTTGAGATGGGCAAACGTGATTCCCTTGTCCACCACCAGCCCTTCCACCTGGTAGAACATCGGAAGATGGGTCGGGTCCGGAGTTTCTCTCCTGTAAACTCTCCCAGGGACGATGATTCTTATCGGAGGCTTTCGATTCTCCATGGCCCGGATTTGAACAGGGGAGGTGTGCGTGCGGAGAAGCAGGTCATCCGAGAGGTAAAGGGTATCCCAATCGTCTCGAGCCGGATGATGAGGCGGGAAGTTCAACGCTTCGAAATTGTAGTAATCCGTCTCAATCTCCGGCCCCTCTTCGATTGAAAAACCCATCGAGATAAAAATATTCTCGATCTTCTGCTGGAAGAGGACGACGGGATGAGGGGCCCCCCAGTATTTTTTTTCTCCAGGCAGAGTGAGGTCGATTTTCTTCTCGATGGTTTCAGGAGCTGTGAACTTTTTTTGGGCCGTTTCGAGTTTTTTCTGGACGTGGTTCTTCAGAGTGTTGAGCATCTTTCCGGCTTTGGACTTCTCCTCAGGCTTGAATGCTTTCAGTTCTTCGAGGAGACTTTTCACAACTCCTTTTTTCCGGCTCAAATAGGTGTTGCGCAATTCCTGGAGTGATTTTCCATCTTTGGCTCCAGCCAGTGCCTTATCGAACTTTTTCTTGAAGTCTTCGACTCGGGCCTTGAAATCTTTCATAATCTCGTTCTCAAATCATATGGGATTGCCACGTCACTTCGTTCCCCGCAATGACAAGGAAAGGTTCATTTCCAAATATTTTAAAAAGGGGCCAGGCCCCTTTTTTTCTTCTTTTTTCCTCGAGCGAAGCGTGGGATTCTTACCTGTCCCCATTTCTTTTAAGCCGTGGATTCTTTGACTTTTTCAACGATGTGCAAGAATGTCTGGGGAGAATTGACAGCTATATCTGCAAGAACCTTGCGGTCGAGCGTGATATTCGACTCCTTTAAACCGTGAATAAACCGGTTATAAGAGATCCCGTTGTTCTCTGCTGCAGCTTTGATCCGGATGATCCACAGCCTCCTGAAATCTCTTTTTCGGGTCCTTCTGTCCCTGTAGGAATACTGAAGGGCTCTTTCCACCGCCTCTTTAGCAGTCCGGTAATTGTGGCTGCGGGCTCCCCAGTAGCCTTTGGCGAGCTTTAAAATTTTTGACCTTCTTATCCTTTTCCGGGGTCCTCTTTTGACTCTAGGCATTTTTCTCTCCTTCGAAGATGATCTGAGGGGTTCTTGAGGGTCTGGTCTCTAAAATTCGTAGGGCAGCATCTTTTTGATCCTGCTCTTGTCTGAATCACTGACCAGATCTTTTTTCCCTAACTTCCTCTTCCTTTTTGCTGACTTCTTGGTGAGAAGATGGCTTTTATGCGATTTATTGCGAACGATCTTCTTTTTTCCTGTTACCTTGAACCTTTTCTTGGCTCCCTTGTGCGTCTTTAATTTTGGCATCTTTTCCTCCTGTCTTTGTGGGACTCAACCACATCGAAATAGCCCAGGGTTGTCTTCGAACTCCTCCGTCCTGGAACCCGAGGTCCTTTGTGTCCTCAAAGACCCTTTCAAAAATCTTGTCAGCCAACTCCGGCTTTGCTTTTTCTCTTCCGCGTAACATGATAGTGATTTTCACTTTGTTACCATCGTTCAGGAATCGCTGGACATGCTTTATCTTGAACGTGTAGTCATGGATACTGATTTTGGGCCTGAATTTGATTTCTTTGACCTGTATCTGTTTCTGATGTTTCTTTGCCTCTTGAGCTTTTTTATGCAATTCATAAAGAAATTTTCCGTAATCCATGATCCGAACCACCGGAGGGACTGCCTTGGGAGCGATCTCCACCAAATCCAGGTCTTTCTCTCCGGCAAGGGACAGGGCGTCCGCTAAGGATTTAACCCCAAGCTGCTCCTTATTCTCATCGATAATCCTGACTTCTGTCGCTCTGATCATTTCATTAATCCTGTGAGGTTTTTCCTTTCTCCGCCCTCTATTGAATGTCCTTCTTCGAATGGCTGACCTCCTTTAAAGATTCACGCTCAATGATTTATTCTTATCCAATTCCTTGACTTTTTCAAGGAATTCATTGACATCCACCTCTCCCTTATCTCCCACAGTGTGAATCCTCAGGGAAGCGGTGCTGTTTTTAACTTCTTTATCTCCCACGATCAAGAGATACGGGACTTTTTGGATTTCTGCGTCCCTAATTTTATAGCCCACTTTCTCCCGGCGCAAATCCACTTTTGACCTCAGCCCGTTATCTTTGAAAGTTTTGTCCAAAGAGTCCGCATAGTCATTATGCCTGTCGGCAATCGGGAGGATCATCACCTGGGTGGGCGCGAGCCACACAGGGAAATTTCCGTTGTAATGCTCGATCAAAACACCGAAAAATCGCTCGAGAGAACCCAGGAGTGCCCTGTGGATCAAGTAGGGCCTGTGGAATTTTCCATCCTCACCCACATAATGCAGGTCGAACTTTTCGGCCAGGTTGAAATCGAGCTGGACAGTGGTGCACTGCCAGGATCTCTTCAATACGTCCTTGACCTTGATGTCTATTTTAGGCCCGTAGAAAACGCCCTCTCCTTCGTCTACTTTAAAATCGAGCTTTGCGCCCTTGAGAGCCTTCTCCAGAGCTTGAGTGGCTTTGTCCCAATCCCCGACCTTTCCCACATGCTTCTCAGGACGTGTGGCTAAAAAAACATCGTATTCTTCAAATCCGAATGTTTTGAGAAGCCTTAAAGCAAGAAAAATGGCTCTCTGGATCTCTTCCTCGAGCTGGTCTCCCCGGCAGAATATATGGGCATCATCCACGGTGAATCCCCTGACGCGCAGAAGCCCGTGGAGGACTCCGCTCCTTTCGTAACGGTAGACTGTTCCGAGCTCTGCCCAGCGCAGGGGCAGGTCGCGGTAGGAGCGCTGCCGGGAATTGAAAACCATGGTATGGAAGGGGCAGTTCATCGGTTTGAGCTCATACTCTATTCCTTCGCTCAACATGGGGGGATACATGGCTTCATAGAACTCAGTGTGCCCGCTTCTTCTCCAGACATCCAGCTTGGCGATATGAGGAGCGTAGATAAACTCATAGCCGTCCTTGATATGCTCTTCCCTCCAGTAATCCTCGATGATGCGCCGGATCGTGGCTCCCTTCGGGTGCCAGAGGATCAACCCTGCTCCCATGTCCTCGTTTGAACTGAAAAGGTCGAGTTCCAGACCGAGCTTTCTGTGGTCTCTCTTCTTGGCTTCCTCCAGGAACGTGAGGTATTCCTTTAAATCTTTTTCCTTATAGAAGGAAGTCCCGTAGATCCTCTGGAGCTGCTTCCCTTTCTCGTCACCTTTCCAGTAGGCGCCCGAGATAGAGAGCAATTGAAAATGCTTGATCTCCCCAGTGGAGGGGAGATGGGGTCCGAGACAGAAATCGATGAAATCATCCTGCTTGTAGCAGGTGACCTCTTTGCCTCCCTTCTCCTGAATAAGCTCGACCTTGAGCTCCTGTCCCAATTCCTTGAATATACGGAGGGCTTCCTTTTTGGAGAGGGTGAGTTTCTGGATGGGGATATCCTTCTTGGCCAACTCCCGCATTTTGTCTTCAATGACTTTGAGGTCATCGGGAGTGAACGGTTTGTCTCTTAGAAAATCGTAGAAGAATCCATCCTCTGTGGCCGGGCCAACACCGGTTTGCGTCTTGGGAAACAGCTCGAGAACCGCATGCGCCATCAGATGAGCAGAGCTGTGCCTTAACACATCCAGTGCATCATCAGAACCTTTGTTAACCAATTGAATCTCCGTATCCTT
>SOIA01000139.1 GCA_004378665.1 Candidatus Aminicenantota bacterium | reverse complement strand
AAGCTCCCTTCTCGAGCTTCTCCGTGAAATCACAAGCATAGAGGAACTTTCAAGGGTCAGGCTGAGCTCACTCGATCCTCGGCTCTTAAATCCTTCCCTGATGGAGTTCATCACGGCGAGCGAGAAGATCTGTCCTCATTTTCACCTTTCTCTTCAGAGCGGCGCGGATGAGGTTTTACGCCGTATGGGCCGGAAGGTAAAGACTGAAGACTATCGGGGGATGCTTTCGCTTTTGCGGGAGAAATCACCTTGTGCATCACTGGGGGCCGATATAATTGCTGGGTTCCCTGGAGAATCGGATGAAGATTTCGAACAGACCAATCATTTTTTAGAACAGTCCCCCTTGACCTATTTTCATGTGTTTTCTTATTCCCCTCGGCCCGGGACAGCAGCCGCATCCCTCCCGCAAATAAACGGCAGGGTGAAAAAGGAAAGAGCCGCGCTTCTGAGAAGCCTATCCAGGGAGAAGAACGCAGGATTCCGGCGCCTTTTTTTAGGAAAAGAATGCGATGCTGTTGTGGTCAGGAAGGAAAATACCCAAGATGAAGTTTTAACCTCTAACTATTTCAGGGTGAGTGTCCCCTCTTCCTTCCAAGATGAAAAAGAGGAGGTGAAAGTGAGGATTACAGAGGTGGATGAACGGGAAACAAAAGGCCAAATCGTTAACAAGTAAAATCCCAGAATTTTATACTTCGATTCAAATGATCCTCCCTGTTTCCTTCTATGCACGCCCGACTCTTGAGGTTCTAGAAGATCTTATCGGCAAGGTTCTTGTCCGGATTTCTAAAGGCGCCGTGACATCAGGCATCATCGTGGAGGCCGAGGCCTACTGCGGGGAGGATGATCCAGCCTCCTATGCCCACACAGGGCGGACAAAGAGGAGTGAAAGGCTTTATGGGCCCCCGGCCAGATCCTTTGTTCACCTGACCTATGGCATGCATCATCTGCTCAATGTGGTCACCGAAAGGAAAGGTTTCCCTGCCGCCGTTTTGATCCGGGCCCTGGAGCCTCTTCAGGGGATTTCGCTGATGAAAAAGAGACGGGAAACCGATGAGACAATGAACCTGTGTTCAGGACCAGCCAAACTCTGTCAGTCAATGGAGATCGATCTGGAACTTAACGGTATGTTAGTATCTTCCCCCAAGTCCCCACTTTTCATCCGAGAAGGACTGAAAGAAGAAAAGAGAGAAGGAAAGCTGCTCTGGCGGCCGCGGATCGGTATCAGAGAAGGCCGAGAGAGGCCGTGGCGGGCTTATCTAAAAAACAGTCCTTATATTTCTGCAAAATAGAAATCTATGGCTTGGTAAATTTGAAGTTGGCTAGACAGCCGTTTTTTAATGAAATGCCACTGGTTTTTGTTGGAAACCGGAAGAATAGAGGATAAAATATAACCTATGAGCAAGATAGTTATTCTCTCCCCAGACGTGTCACAGAAGATCGCTGCCGGTGAAGTCATCGAAAGGCCGTTTTCCGCGGTCAAAGAGCTGGTCGAGAACTCCCTGGACGCCGGTGCCTCTGATATAAAGACCGAACTTCACTCGGGGGGAAAAAGGCTCATACGAGTAACAGATGATGGCCAGGGGATGAACCGGGAGGATGCCCTTCTTTGTTTTGAAAGACACTCCACCAGTAAGATTTCCAGGGTGAATGATCTCGACCGGATTGCGACTCTGGGATTCAGGGGGGAGGCTCTGCCCAGTATCTCTGCGGTTTCCAGGATAATTCTGAAAACTTCGGACGGGAAAGGAGAGAAAAGAACACTGATTGAAAAAGAAGGAGAGAAGGTTATACAAGTCTCGGACATTGCTTTTCCGAAAGGGACATCCGTTGAAGTGCGTGACTTGTTCTTTAACCTGCCTGCCAGAAAGAAATTCCTCCGTTCCGAAAGAGCTGAACTCAGCTGGATCACCAGATACATGACTCATGTTTCCCTCGCTTACCCTGGGGTGAGATTTTCTTTGGTCCACGGGAAACGTCATGTCTTCGATTATCCTTCTGTCAAGACTCTTAAAGAGAGGATCTTTCAGGTTTACGGAAAATCCCTGTTAGAGCACCTCATGGAGGTTGATCATGAGGAGGAAGGGAGGCGGTTGTACGGGTTTGCGTCAGTTCCTCCTTCGGGGCGTCGAGACAGGACACACCAGCTTTTTTTTGTGAATAGACGGTTGGTCAAAGACAGGAATCTCCAGGCAGGATTGAATCAAGCCTATAGAGGTTTTTTAGAGAAAGACCAGTTTTCTGAAGCTTTTCTTTTTCTCTCCTGTCCGTATGAGGATGTGGACATCAATGTTCATCCTGCAAAAGCGGAAATCAGGTTCACGGATCCTCACGCTTTCTTTCAAATCATCCTCCACAGCATAGAAAAGGCTATGCTGAAGAAACAGGGAATAAAAGAAGTGTATCCGGCTTCAGAGAGTGCAAAAGGCAGATTGAGGATAGAAGAAGGTATGAGAGAGCGGAGTTTTTTATCTCCAGAAAGGAAACAGGAGGCCTGGACTGACGTGTTGCCTCCTCCAGAGAAGGGGGAGAGAGTTTTTCCCCGAATTTTGGGTCAATACCAGGATACGTACATTATCGCATCTTCCGAAGACGGAATTCTCATCATCGATCAGCATAATGCCCATGAGAGGGTTCTTTTTGAAAAATACCAGGATATCGACAAAAAAAAGAAATGGCCCCAGAAACTGGCTTTGTTTCCTGTGCTTTTTGAGCTTTCTCCCTCCCAGGTGTTAAGTTTGGAAGACAATCAAGCGGTGCTGGAAGACGCAGGATTCCGGGTGGAAGCCATGAGCGGCCGGAGCATCTCTCTGAAGGAGTTTCCGGACTTGTTCAAGGAGGAGGAAGCCAAGGAGATATTCCTCTCTCTTCTTGAGGATATAAAGGGAGATAAGATTAAAGACAAAAAAGTGAAATTACTGGCTACGCTGGCCTGCAAGACGGCGGTGAAAGCCGGTCAGCCTTTGTCTTTCGAGAAGATGAGTTATCTTGTAGAGGAACTCTTCAAGACATCGAATTCGTCCCTCTGCCCTCACGGAAGACCGGTCATGGTGAAGATAGAAAGAAAGGAAATAGAGAGAGGCCTCAAAAGAGAGTGAAATTGACAATACATTTGTGTTTTGCTATAAAAATTGTGGGCAGGAAAAGGGGACAGACTACTTTTTTGGGACTGTCCCCCATCGCAGAAAAGTTGCCTGTCCCCTTTTCCTATAGCCGGGGAGTAGCGCAGCCTGGTTAGCGCGCCTGCCTTGGGAGCAGGAGGTCGTCGGTTCAAATCCGATCTCCCCGATTAATGAACAAAGAGAGCGTTGGTTCATTGATACATACAGGTTGATTCGATCCAAGAAATGCGCGCCTGTAGCTCAGTCGGATAGAGCAGCTGCCTTCTAAGCAGCGGGTCGGGAGTTCGAGTCTCTCCAGGCGTGCCAGCCTTT
>SOIA01000084.1 GCA_004378665.1 Candidatus Aminicenantota bacterium | reverse complement strand
CTCATAAAGATAAATCCAGCTATCCTTTTTAAATGCGACAGGAACGTTCCTGAGATCCCGTTATTTCAGTTCCTTCTGGATTATCTCTCTCAGCTCATCGCCGAGCTTCTGGGCTTTTTTCACGAGTGCCGTGGCTTGCTTTTTTGTCTTGGAAACAAAATCCGCATCCTCGAGACCAGGCAGGTTAATCATGACATTGTAGTACGCGCCTTCGGCAGCAGCCTGGGCCATCAGCCCGGCCACTCCGGCATCGCTCAATGAATTCTTGTTCCCTTTGAGGGCGACCTCTTTGGCCAGCTTCAGGGATTCGAGGCTCTTTTCCAGGACTCCCAAGGGCACCAAAGTGGCTTCCTGCAAGGCTTCTTCTGTAGCCCGGGCTTTTTCTTTTTTCTGCCCATCGGTTTTCTTGGGCAGCTTGAAAGCATCCATGACCTTGTTGAAGGCCATGGTATCCAGGTCGACAGCTCTCAGGAATTCATCTTTTAACGCTTGAGCGTTCACGGCGAATTCTTTCATATTTTTCTGGACGGCTTCGTATTCCTTTTTGCCGACTGTGAGATTAGAGACCATCGAAGAGAGAGCGGCGGATAAGGCTCCGCTCAAGGCCGCTGTGCTTCCTCCGCCAGGGGCTGGAGAATCTATCGAGAGCTCGTTGGCGAATTCCCTCAGGTTGAGGTCGAGCAGCGAGTTTTCTACTTCTTTGAACTGGTATTCTATGATCTTTTTTTCTGGTTCGAACGGCGCAACGTCTGTCAGGCCCAGAGAAATGACCGCTGTTCTTATGAGTTCTTCTTCCGGCACGCCGGGGCTTTTTCCCTGTTTTTCCAGGTAATGTTTTCCGGCGCTGAGCATGGCTTCCTTGGGGATGAGGCCGACCAATTCACAGCCTGTTGCTCTCAGGCCGAGCTTTTCCGCTTGCTTCCGGACTTCATCGAAGACGATGTGCGGAGGAGCGATCTTGTAATTGGTGAAGTTTATCGAGATCTGAGCAATCCCATAGTCCTCGATGTACCATCCGACAGCTTTCACCTCCTTGAACTTGCCGGGAACCTTTATGGCTTTGCCGTTCTCATCCCTGATGATTTTCCCCTCTTTATCCCTCTTGGCCCGTCCTTTCTCTCTTATGTTGAACGCGATCTCCTGCGCGAGTTTCCGATCCCTGGTGTTGAGGTTGATGTTGTAAGCGATCAGGAATTCCCTGGCTCCGATCACTGTAGCTCCGGTTTTCGGGTTGAAAACCGGCTTGCCGTAATCAGGAGCCCACTCGGGATCCTTGAATTTTTCAGGGAGGCCCTCGTATTCACCGATTCTGATGGTCGCAAGATTCTTCCTCTCCGGTTTCTGCGCCGCTTCTTCATACAGGTAAACAGGAATGTTGAGCTCTTTGGCCACTCTTTCTCCCAATTCATGAGCAAGCTTCACGCAGTCTTCCATGGTCACTCCCGTGACCGGAACAAACGGGCAGACGTCCGTGGCACCCATCCGGCTGTGAGCGCCCGTGTGCTGGCTCATATCCAGGACTTCAGAAGCTTTTTTGATCGCCTTGAAAGCGGCTTCCTTGACTCCCTCAGGCGTTCCGATCATCGTAACAACGGTCCGGTTGGTGGACTCACCCGGGTCCACATCAAGAAGTGTGACTTGAGGCGTTGACTCGATTTCTTTGGTGATAGCGTTGATTTTTTCCCTGTTTCTCCCTTCACTGAAATTGGGAACGCATTCCACAAGCTTCATTTCTCGTCTCCTTAATCAAACTTATATGTTCCAAGGTAAATGCCTTTTTTATCGAATGTATCAACTTCTTTTATGAATTTTCCGAACTGGTTGAGTACGAGATCTCCGTCTCCCACGACCACGACTACAGGGGTCATGATCGGGATTTTTCCGGCCAGTTCAAAGAGTTTATCTGAAGTGGTGAGCATGATGTTCTCATAATATTTGTTCCAGTGTTCATCCCCCAGATTAAAGGCCTTGAGCTCCGCCACTTTCGAGGTCAGATCGTCAAAGGTCTCGATTTGCAGAGGAAAATTCCCGATCAAATAGGATTTGGCTTCCTCGATCTCAGGACTGGGGACTTTGTTTTTCGTGATAATTTCGATTTCGTTGAGAATTTCCTGTATGGAAGACTCCACAACCTCCGGCCTGACTTTTGCGTTGATGAAGAATACACTGCAGCTTTTATAGAATTCGATCTCGCTGACAGCATTGTAGGCGTATCCTTTGGATTCCCGGAGGTTCATGAACAAACGGCTGTTCGGTGTTCCCCCCAAAACCTGATTCATGACTATGAGAGGGAAGATATCCGGATCGGTTGCGGGCATGACTACATTTCCCATGTAGATCGTTGCATCCTTGACGCCTTTTATGTCGATGAAGCACACTTTGGTTTGCTTGATCGGTTCAGGAGACGGGGGGGTGGAAGGCGCCATTTCTTTTTTTTGCCATCGAGTGAAATAGCGGCCGACTTTTCTGTAAGCGGCTTCGAGGCTGAGGTTGCTCGTTAAGATGATGTGAGCATTATTCGGTCTGTAATTGTTTTCCAGAAATGAGCTGAGGTCATTCTGTTCCAAATTTTTTAACACGTCTTCATTATAAGTGCTTTTTTTATAGACGTGGTTATCGAACAGGAGGCGAAGAAGTTGTCTTTTCGCCAGGAAATCAGGGGATTGACTTTTTTGAACTAAATCGTAATACATGGCTGTCCGCGCGCTGTCGATCTCACGCTTGATGAATGTGGGTTCAATCAGCATTCTGCTCATAAGGCTTAAGGCCTGGTCCAAATACTCTTCCAGGAAAGTGAAGGAAAACAGAGAATAGTCGGGATGAGTGGAGGCAGAGAAGTTTCCTCCGATGAATTCTATTCGTTCCTCGATTTGTGTGGCAGTCAGATCCGAGGCTCCTCGATTGAGCATCCTGGCTGTGAGAGTGGCCAGGCCGGGCAGGTTATCGGGAGATGCGCTTTCTCCTGCGAAAACGATGACCCTGAGGCTGATGATCGGAACGTTGTTCTTCTGGACCACCCAAAGGGTCAGGTCGTTATAGAGTGGAACACTGAAGATCTCAGGAAGTATCAGCGGGGGAAGAGGCTCTGGAACGGGAGGCGTTCTCCGGAATCTTTCTTGAGGGGAAAGAGGTGAAATCATGATGATCAGAGACATCAGGATAAAATGGAGGACTATTTTCTGCGGATTTCTGGCTTTCATTTTATTTTCACGTCGAGAATGACACTGTCTATCCCGAAGTATCTGTTCGTGACTCCGACGATGTCCTTCGGAGTGACCGCAAGATACTTTTCGAGTTCTTCGGAAGGATTCAGGAGGATCTTCCTGGAAAGGAATGTCTCTGCAAGAAAAAGAGCTCTTTGGAGTGTCGTTGTGAATTGGTTGATGTAATCCATTCGAAACATATTCTTTGCTCTGCTCAGCTCTTCTTCAG
>SOIA01000361.1 GCA_004378665.1 Candidatus Aminicenantota bacterium | reverse complement strand
CCTTTAGGGCTCAAACAGTTGACATCGCTTATCTTCCGCTTCGCCAAGATTTGTTCGCAAAAAACGTTTTAATGACCGCTCAAAGGGATTTCCGCTTGGGCAACAGCCTGTAAGATATTGATTTTTAAGCTTCTTGCAGGGTATGGGTGTCTTTTTTTTGGTTAACCAAAAAAAAGACACCCATACCCTGGACTTTGACGTTGCCCTGAGAGTTAATGATACCGGTTAGGGATTCAGAGCTTCCACATTATTCGTATACAGAGACAATTTCAATCTTTTCTCTGACTCGGAACCCCTAACTCATATAAGACTAAAACCGACTTTCTGCACACAGACCTCACAACTTTCCGCACGAGAAAAAAGAAATCGCTCTTCCCAAGCGCTTATTCTCTCAACCACGGATTCAACAATCTTTGGCATGAGGTCCGGAAATTGTTTAATGGTTGAGCTAAATTTCTCTCGGCTCAGAATAAGACAGGTTACCTCCGTTAAAGCCTTCAGTGAAAAAAGGCGATGCATACCACCCAAAAGGGTCATCCCACCCAAAAACTCCCCTGTACCATAGTCTCGAATCATCTGCTCGCCGTCTTCATCCGCATGCACAAGCCTAACCTTTCCGAAAAGGATATAAAATGCCTGACCGTCATCATCATCCTGTCGAAAGAGATACTCTCCTTGTTGGAATGTTTCTCTGGTGCACATAAAGGCGAACACCTTGAGGCTTTCGAGTGGGAGGCCCGAGAAAAAATAGATTTGTCGCAAGATTTCGAGGTTCTCACGGAACTCGCTGGATCGATATGTTTCATTATTTCCCGACGACAAGTTCATACAACACTCCTTTCCTGGCAATGAGTTCGTCATAAGCTCCCATTTCAATGATTTTTCCGGCCTTCAAGACTGCAACCTTATCATAGGTTTTTATGATATCCAGGCGATGCACTATAGCAATAACAGTGCTTTTGCCCTTCCACCTTGTGTCAAGCTGATTCTGTATGCGCACCTGTGATTTGTTATCAAGCCCCGAGGTCGCCTCGTCCATTATCAGTATCTTTGGGGTCTTGAGAAAAGCCCTGGCAATGGCCAGCTTCTGTCGTTGCCCACCAGAGAGCCTGTCCCCCTTGCTGCCTACCTGAAATTGCATGCCAATTTCTACAATTGTTTCCAGAAGATCCTCTTCGATAAGAAGTTGAATTATGCTCTGATCGATCTTTTCCTGGGCTTCCAGCTTTTCGGTCCTTGTTTTCCCGAATAGGATATTATTCAGAATAGTCTGTGAATAGATGTAATCGGACGTATGAAAGAAAGAGATCGCTTCAGGATCATCGGTGGAAATCTTCTCCCTGAACAATGCTCGGCCTTCCAGAATAACATCTTTCAATATCCCTGGCAGTCCCACCATCTTGTGTTTGCCCGGAATAAAACGCAAGGCCAGTTCCAAAAGCTTTTCCCGTTCTTGATCTGAAAGTTGATGTAGCCTTTTCTCTTTCAGGCGTTCGACCAGCGCTTTGTATCCGTCCAACTCCTCTGGGTCGATAGGGCTTTGTTCGAAAAACACCTTGTCTGGCGGAAGATTCCCCAGAATGTCCACTGTTTGCTTGGAAAGCTCGGCTCCTAAGCTCAAAAGCAGCCTTGTCAGATCAGCCTCGTCCAGAAACTCAAGAAAATACTTATTGTGGGGTAAGTTCTTATCTGCAAAAGACTCGCGATTGGGGGCTCCAAAAATCAAATTCTCAGAAATGCAGGAGTGGTAAAGATATTTTTCTTCGTCAAAAAATTCAACATAGTCGCCAAGCGCCTCACCGAAATCGCGCTGAAAGCTCTCACGAACACGGGTGACAACCAATGCCAGGTCTTTGTGCTGATCGTGAACAAGAATCGTGTTCAGACCAAAACGCAAGACATCCGCAAAGACTCCAGTTTGCTGAAGGACCTCGATGATATCGTCACGACTCGGCATGGTATCTGCTTTCCCTGCCCCGTTTCCGTCACTCAGGGATAAACAAGCATAAAGGAGGTTGTCCTCAATGGTTCCATCAAAAATAAAGGGCGCCTGGGCAATAAAACCGATGTTGTGAGCCATGTCCGATTTGGTAAGATCTGAAACTTCTTTTTGGCCAATCAAGACATGACCTCCCGTATACTTATAAAGCTGGCCGACGCATTGGGCCAGAGTGCTTTTGCCGCTGCCGGAAAAACCGACCACAGCCAAATGCTCTCCAGGTTTCAAAGAAAAGGTAATACGATCGATTAACCGGATACCATCTTCGGTAACAAAAGACAAATCTTTGACTTCAAGGTCTCCTTCCAATTCATAAGGCGTGCGACCCTCAGGTGTAAGGGCGTGTTCGGGGGGGACATCGAAGTATTCCATGGTTTTCTTGTAACGTACAGAGGCATCCTGATAAAGCTGGTAAAATGTGATGAGTTCTTTCCAGGGATCATACAACTTCTCCTGGGCAGATAAAAATGCAACCAGCGCACCTAGCTCTAATCTCCCCTTGATGGTTAAGTAGCCGCCGAGAATGAACACGAAAAGGGGGCCCAAATTAGTGAAGAAATTATTCATCACTTTGACACTGAGTCTGTAAAGATTCCAGACAATCCTGATCTTCAACAATTTTTCCACCAACCTGTCAAATTTCTTGTTCTCGATTCTGTAAGCACCATTGCCATGGATTTCGTGAATTCCGCTAATGGATTCTGTGATCTTGTTTGATAACGCTCGGGTTGTATCAACGCGCCTTATGTTAGCCCTGTTTGCACGTTTCTGCAGCATAGGCACCAGAAAAAGAATCACCGGGTAGATACTAAGGCACAGGGCCGCCAACCATGGGTTCAGCCAGAACAAATAGCCGGCAAAAGCGAGCAGGGTCAAAGCGGTGATTACAGGAACACCAATGGCCATGCCTACGAAATCCCCCGCTGAGGCAAGCTCGGTTACCACAGATGCGACTACCAGGCCCGGTCCGGTCTTTCTGAAAAAGCTCAAAGGAAGTGTCAGTATGTGATGGTACAGCTCTTTTCTCATGTTTGCCAAAGCCCGTTGGCTGATCAAGGTCTGGAGAATGTTGATGAGGTATTTGAGCCCGCTGGAAAGAACAACTGCGGCCAGAAACAGACCGCAATAAAGGAATAACAAATCAACTTTTCTCAGATTAATAGCCTCGTTGACAATTCTCTTCTGCATTTCCAGAGGAAAGACCCCGGTAAAAACTGCGACCGTAATAATCAATACGATAAGCACCTGGAGTTTGATATTTCCAGGCAATATCCAGGAAAAGAGCGATCTTTTGACCACAGGAGTTTTTATATTTCCCATAACAAATTAATCCTCCGCGCCAAATGCAAATTAGTAACAAATAATAACTGAGTATGTTTGTTTTTCTCGAAACTATCGAACATCACTATTATTGCACAAAAGCTTTCCTTTGACACA
>SOIA01000218.1 GCA_004378665.1 Candidatus Aminicenantota bacterium | reverse complement strand
CAGATTCAATAGAGAATAGGGATCCACATTCTTCCCTGCGACCCTGACGGCCCAGTGAAGATGAGGACCCGTCACCCGGCCTGTGGCCCCCACTCTTCCGATGATGTCCCCTCTCCGGACAAAATCTCCCCTCTTGACTCCGAGCCTTGAAAGATGGCAGTAGAACGTGAAGACTCCGACGCCGTGGTCGATGATCAATGCATTTCCGGCATAGTATAGGTTCCTGGCCAGGACAATCCTTCCCGAATTCGAAGCAATGACGGGCGAGCCGAAGGGACTCGCCACATCCACTCCCCTGTGTGTTGACCAATGGATGTTGTTGAATAACCTCCTCTCCCCGAAACTGGGCCTGGCGTTTCCCGCCGAAGGGAAAACAAACCTTCCTTCTCCTAACCATAGCGGAGTATAACTGTTAAATAATACTCTGAGTAATTCTGATTCCAACTCTATCCTTTCACGATATTTTGCAGGTGGAGTGATGAATCTCTTGTCCACCCATAATTTGAGTATCGGAAATTCTTTGGCGGGGACAGTGATTCGTCTCTGGACTTTGTCCCATTGTCCGTTCGATCTTTTAATAAAAACCGTCAATGGATAAAAACCGGGCTCGAGCTCGAGGTCAAGGCTTATAAAAGCAAAAAGCCTGTGATTGATTTCACTCGTTCCCATCCTGAAAGTCCTGTTCAGGAATTTAACTTTTGCCTCCAAAACATCAGATGGCTCCTTGATCTCTACAACAATCACCTCTCCGGGCTCAAGAGTCCTGTAATCAAGCTCCACATTTGTACCTGAAGACACTGTGAGGACCTCAGTTTGACAGGCCAGGGAAAAGACCAGGTTGAGGCACATACCAATCATGAAAAGTAAGACAGCTTTTCTCATTCTCTCAGGATTCTAAAAAATCAAGCACGATACGATTGAATTCCTCTGGCCATTCCACCTGGGGAAGATGGCCGCACTTGTCAAACACATGAAGCTGGGAATTTTTGATCAATTCTTTTCCCACATACGCCTGGCTCAAAGGCGCAACCTTATCATTCATGCCCCACACTATCAAAGTTTTATGAGGGAGAGAGCCGGCTTTATCCAGAAATCTTAACCAGATATTCTTTTTTAGACCTCTCAGGTCCACTCCTGAACGCAGGATTCGAAGACAGGCTTTTCGAGCCTGCGGCATATTGAAGGTCTTCAAGACTATGGGAATCAGATGGTCCGGAATCTTCTGTGAGTCATAAAACAGGCGGCTCAGGAATATTCTGGCTATTGCACGATTTCTCACGGAAAGAGCCATTTCGCCAAACGGAAATATAGTGCCGAGGCGCAACGGGAAGGAAAGCTTTACCCCGAAGCCGGCATTATCCACTAAAACCAGTTTATCCACTCTGTCCGGCTGTTTCGCAGCCGTGAGGAAGGCGATGAGTCCTCCCATGGAATTCCCGATCAGAGAAACCCTGGAGAGCTGGAAGACATCCAGGAAAGAAACCATAAAATTCGAAGCGGAATCTTGGCGAAAGTCAATGCCAGATTTAGAAGAAAACCCGAATCCAGGAAAATCGAAAGAGATCGTGCGGTACTTTTGGGCAAAGGCATCCAGGTTGTACTCCCACCATTCCAGTGACCCCCCCATTCCATGAAGGAGAACCAGTGGAGGTCCTTTTCCCTTTTCAAGGAAGCGAATTCTATGCCCTGCAACGGAGAGATATTCTTCTTTCAAGTGTATCCCTGGGATCACACCATGATCTTTTTTCTCAGGACTCTTCCTGGCAAATTCCCGGTGTGCTCGCCTCTGTCGATCACTACTTTTCCGTTGACGATCACGTACTCGATCCCGACCGGATACTGATGCGGTTCAGTCCAAGTGGCTTTATCCCTCACTCTGTCCTCATCGAACACGACTATATCCGCCCAGTAGTCTCTCTTCAGGATTCCTCTCCTCATGAATCCAAACTTCTGCGCGGGCAGGGAGGTTATCTTTTTCAGCATCTCTGGCATCGGGACAATCTTTTCTTCCCGGATGTATTTTCCTAAAATCCTGGGAAATGTCCCGTAGAGACGGGGATGAGGCTTTCCTCTGCCCAGAGGCCCGTAAGGAGCGACTGCGGAACCATCGGTTCCTATGCCCACTAAAGGATGAGCCAGGATTCTCTTCAGGTTTTCCTCCGTCATCATGAAAGTGACCATTCCAACCCTGTTCTTTTCTTCGACCAAAAGGTCTCTCATAAACTCAAAAGGACTCTTCCCTGTTTCCTTCGCCCCTTCCAGCACACTTCTCCCTTCATATTTTCTGTTTTTTTCGGAAACCACAGATGAAATGACGACCTTCTCCCAAGAACCAAGCTTCTTTTCCTGTTCGACAAGGTGAGACTGGAAACGGCTTTCGAGATTCGGGTCCTTCAATCTGGCTAAGAACTCCTCGGTCGTCCCCTGCCGCGCCCAAAGAGGAAAATAATAACTCAGTCCTGTGGAGCCTGCGATGTAAGGATAACGATCGCAGAATATGGAGATTCCCTTTGTCTCCGCTTTCTCGATCCGGCTTAAAGCCTCATCGACCTTATGCCAGTTCCGGGGATATGCGATCTTAAAATGGGAAATCTGAAGACTGACCCCTGTTTTTCGAGCAATCTCTATCGACTCATCGAGGGATTCGAGCAGCCGGTCTCCTTCATCCCTCATATGTGTTGCATAGACTCCCCCATAATGGGCGGCAACTCTGCACAGCCCTTCAATCTCATCGTTTTGGGCATAGCTACCCGGCGCATACTCAAGCCCGGTGGACAAACCCACAGCTCCTCCCTCTATACTTTCGGCCACCATGAATTTCATTTTTTCCAATTCATCCCTGCTCGGAGGACGGTCATTAAAGCCCATGGCCGCGCCCCTGATCGTGCCTTGCCCGACAAGAGATGAATAATTCAGAGCTATACCGCTCTCTTCGAGCCTGGAGAAAAAGCCTCTGATATCCGTCCACGTGAGGTCAATCTGGTATATCTCCTTCAAATTCTTTTTCATTTCTTCATAGATTTCTTCAGCCACAGGAAAAGGACTGCCCCCACAATTCCCACTGACGAGAGTCGTGATCCCCTGGCGGATCGAGCTTTCCGCCTTGGGATTGACCAGGAGATGAACATCTGTATGGTCATGGGCATCGATAAATCCCGGGCATACAGCCAGGTTTTTGGCATCGATAACCGTCTCTGCTCTGGAGCTCGGGATGGCTCCGATCTCTTTTATGAAGTCTCCTTTGATCCCGATGTCGGCCTCATACGCCTCGTTTCCCGATCCATCAAATACTCGTCCGCCTTTAATGACGACATCGAAATCCTTCTTGGATGAACATCCCTTAAAAAGGATTCCGCATCCCCCGATTCCGGCGGCCGCCGCAATCTTTGAAGAGTTTTTTAAAAAATCCCTGCGAGTGATAGTTTTTCTCATTTTACACCTC
>SOIA01000122.1 GCA_004378665.1 Candidatus Aminicenantota bacterium | reverse complement strand
TGAAGTCTAAATTATCCATGGTTGGCTTGCGATTACACTCTTTTTCCTTTCGATCAGAGCCACAGCAATAACCTGACAAGGAAATAGGTGATGGTGGAAACAATCAGCATCGAAGCCAGGGTGGGCACGATTTTCTGCTTCTCCAGATTATTGGCCAGAAGTCCGGGGATGAGCCACCCGATGGCCTTGAGTCCGATCGGATCGGAGAAAAAATGCGGCAAAAGTAAAAACCAGACTTGAGCCCAAACAGCTCCGAGGAGAACCAGCATCACAAACCGTCTTTTCCCAAAAAGAATCAGGAACCTCGATAAAAATTTATAGGAGTAAAGGCTCAGGAAAGCCACAAGAATCGTGGCCAAGATCCTCAGCGGCTGGTCATAATAAAGGGCCATATAGGCGGGAACGATAATGCCTCCCGGATAGATATCCAAGATTTCCACGTAGAGAACGGCTATGACCAGCCCGATCAAAAGCGTCTCAAAAACCACAGGGCTTCCCCTCTCTTTCCCAGAGCTCCACGAGCTCTCTCCCTGGACCCCCCATGTTTCCCAGTCCGACGAGAACCGCTTCTCCTTTTACGGTCCTTGGAACCTCTTCCATTATTCTCTGCGGGAGATGAGATTTCAACACAAACGACTCCGTTTTCGCTGCTCGTTTCAGCCTCCTTTGGAAGGCGGACGCATGCTCTCCGATCAGAAAGATTTTTCGGAATTCCGGAAAGACATTTTCTTCCAGAGCGTTGAGCCACTGAATCGTCCTGTCTCCCCTGTCCCGCCGGAGGTTGAGGAGACCCACAACCTCCTTCGCTTCCCAGAATTTCTTTTCGATAAGCCTGGAGAGAACTCGCCGTGTGGAATCCGGGTCATTCACCGCGAAGCAACTGACAAGATGCCAGCTCTGCGGCGGCGTCCCCACATCCATGGACCAGACCTGGAAGCGTCCGAAATCAGGTTTTTGGGTTTCTGTAATCTTGCGAATGACTTCTTTATCGATGTTCAAAAAATCTGCCAGAGCCAAAACCAGACGAATATTCTCCTCGAATTCCCAGGAAAGCATTTTATCAACCGCACCGGGATATTCCTCTATTGAATCCCTGTTGACCCGAATGAGTCTGGCATTTCTCCTTTCCGCGGCCTTTTCGAAAACAGGAAAGCACTCCTCTTCAAGGACAAAAACGGTTCCGTTCTCAGGGAATGCGGAGGCAAAGCAATGTGCGATCTCCTGTTTAGAGGATCCCATTTGAGCGAGATGGTCAAGGCGGACATTGGTAATCACAAGGATATGAGGGCTGAACAACTGAGTGGACTCCACAGAGCTGCACTCGGGATGGATACTCATCAGCTCTACGACCAAAGCGTTCGCTTTAAGCTCTGATCCCAATCTTAGGATTCTTTTCCCTTCCAGGATGGACGGAGAGCCTCTCCGGCGCATTTCTTTTTCTTCGCCGTCAGGATAGATGATCAGAGGCTTTGCCCCAGTGGACCTGGCGAGAACAGCGAACCCCGCTTCTCTCAAACAGGCCGCGATGTACTGTGTGACGCTCGACTTGCCTCGGGTTCCCGTGACACAGATCCTCAAAGGAATGCAGCCGGTATCTTTCAGAACGCGGAGCCTTTCCCATAAAAAGTAGACCACAAGAAAAATAAGGCATCCCCCTGCCAAAAGAAGCTCTTTGATGAACTTTTTCCTTTTTATTCAAATTCTGAATGTCAAACTCAATCTCATGCGCATTCAGAAAGGCCTATAGGCAAAAGTTGTCGTTGTTCCCCCGCCTCTTGCACTCCTCAAAACTCTGATAAAAGTCGAAGTGAAGAGATTGGAATAATCCATTCTTTCGTATTTTTCCTTGATCATCTCGGAGATCACCTGAAGCATCTGGTCTTTCCCCGCAGAACCCCATAAACAATTCTCGTTGACGATAATTAAATACCGGGACCCGATAGCTTTCTTCGCCTCTTCCAGCTTTTTGAAATACGCCGCAGGGTCTTCATCCGCGCCGAGGACAAGTCCCAGGGCAAAATTTTTCTCCTTAATCAGCTCTAAGGTTTCCTCATCAGGAAGCTCCCTCTCGATAAAAACCATCGGCTTTTTCGACTCTTCCAGAAGCCCCTTCATCTGAGCTGCATCCAGTCCTTTGACCAGAAGGAGAAGACCACTTGAATTCACAGCCTTGATGAACTTTTTCCCGTCTTCGGTCAATCCTTCCTCTCCGAAGAGGGAACTCAGATCGTCAGCAACAGCAAAGTGGAGACCCTGTTCGACCAGCACCTTCGCCCATTTCGGGTTGTCCCGGAAGGAATCAATCCCTCTAAGACCCAGCATGACCGTGGTTTTTCCCTGTCTCGAATTCATCGAGATCGACCGATTCGGCGCATACAGGGAAAGACCTTTGGCCTTTTTCATTTTCTCCGGCAGATCAAATAGACTGTTGATGATATCCACACGCAGCTCATCTCCGGACAATCCTTCCTTTCCTTCGACAACAGCGACCTGCAAGTCCACATGGGAATTCTTGGCATCTCCATGCTTTTCGATGACATGAGTCAGCGGTTCGAATTTGAAATTGGCGAGGTCCTGGTATTTCAGATAATACACCGCCTGCCTCATCGGCTGGATGAGATCTCCGGGTTCAGACGCCAGTATTTGGACGGCTGCATAGACAAAATCGCCCACCCTCTTGAGGATCTCGGGCTTGATCAGATCGATATCATCACCGGGGCGGTGATACTTGAAATGGTAGCCCTCGGTCATCACCGCAAAAGCGGGGACACCTTTCTGCAAAAAAGGCGTATGGTCGGAACCGCCCGGACCTCCCCGGCCCGGCTTGACATATTCCATGATCTCTTCGGGGAGTTTTTCCTTCAGGAGCTTCCAGATCTGAGGCCCGTAATACTCGCCCCTGAAGGGAACGTTTCCGCTGCCGTGACCCACCATGTCCATGTTGATGTAAGCGATGGTTTTCTCTATCGAAGGCGAATTATCGGCATAATAACGGGAGCCGAGAAGCCCCTGCTCCTCTCCAGCCCAGGCCGCGAAAACAACCGTTCTTTTGGGTTTGGCTTTATTGAGTTTCATAACGCGGGCAATCTCCATCACCACCGCGGTTCCAGACGCGTTATCATTCGCTCCGTTATACACATCGCCCAAGGGACTGATGCCCAGATGGTCCATGTGACCGCCGATGACGAAGTATTCGTCCTTCAGTTTCTTATCGCTTCCCGTGATCTTGGCCAGGACATTCCGCGTGGATCTTTCCTCATCAAAGCTGGCATTGACAGATATGAATGCCTTGACTCCTGTGGCGAAAGACTGCGGCGTGCCTTTACCGTTGATCTCTTGGAACAGGTAGCGGGTTTCGGTCTTCAAGTCCTTAAAAATAAAGTTGGTCACGTTGCTCTCGATGGAGAGAATCACAAAATCCGGTTTATACTGCTCTTTCCTGAC
>SOIA01000131.1 GCA_004378665.1 Candidatus Aminicenantota bacterium | reverse complement strand
CCGGATGGCTTCCTAACCAGATTGCCTGACTTCCAAAGAAATTGTCACGGAAATAAAGAAGCTTCCCCCCATTGTCTGCTGTCTTGACTTTTAGGGGTAATGAATCTAACATTTATGATTGAATTTCGCGAGAAATAAAGACAGGGATAAGCGTATTTTTTCCTGTCCGGAGTCTTGGAACGACGTTGAGGATGCCGCAAGAATGAAAGACGACTGCAATTTCATTAAGATCGAGGAAAAGTGGCAGAAAATCTGGGAGAAGGAAAAAGCGTTTGAGTCCTGTGAGGATGCCCAGAAGACAAAGTACTACTGTCTCGAGATGTATCCCTACCCGTCCGGCCGAATACACATGGGCCAGGTGCGGAATTACGCGATCGGAGATGTTATTTCCCGCTTCATGTCCATGAAAGGGTTTAACGTCATCCATCCCATCGGCTGGGATGCCTTGGGTATGCCCGCCGAAAATGCGGCCATTACCCAAGGGATACATCCCCAGAAATGGACGCTGGATAATATTTCTCACATGAAAGGTCAGTTGAAAAGACTGGGATTCAGTTATGACTGGTCGAGAGAGGTGAATACGTGTCTTCCGGAATACTATAAGTGGAACCAGTGGATTTTCCTGAAGATGCTCGATAAGGATTTGGCCTATCGCAAAAAAAGCAGGGTGAACTGGTGTCCCCAGTGCCAGACTGTCCTGGCCAACGAGCAAGTAGTCGGAGAGCGATGCTGGCGGTGTGACACTCTCGTCAAGCAGAAAGAGATGGAACAGTGGTTCTTGAAAATAACGGATTATGCCGAGGAACTCCTCTCCGGTCACGGGATGCTGGAAAAATGGCCAGAACATGTCCTTCTGATGCAAAAAAACTGGATAGGGAAGAGCACGGGAGCTCATATCGCTTTTCCTCTCCCCGATTCTTCCCGGTCGATAGAAGTATTCACGACCAGGGTGGATACGATCTACGGGGCCACATTCATGGCTCTTTCTCCGGAACATCCGTTGAGTCAGGAACTGATCACGGACTCTAAAGACGAGGAAATACTTCAGGCATGGATTGATAAAAAAATCGAGGTCGCCCGTCTCAGGAAGGATATTGGTGAAGTCGAGAAGGAAGGGATCGATACCGGGAAAAAAGCCATAAATCCTTATACGGGCGAGGAGATACCGATCTGGATCTCTGAATATGTCTTGATGGAATACGGAACCGGTGCCATCATGGCCGTACCGGCCCATGACCAGAGGGATTTCGAGTTCGCCAAGAAGTATTCCCTGCCGATCAAAGAAGTCATTGTTCCGGAGGGAAAGTCTCCGAAAGGAGATCTCGAAGAAGCCTTTGAGGATTACGGAGTTGTCGTGAATTCCGGTGCCTTCTCCGGCAAACGCTGTGAGGATGCGATGGAGGAGATGGCTCAGTATGCGAAGGATAAAGGTTTTGGCTCCAAGAGTGTTCTCTACCGCATACGGGACTGGGGAATTTCCCGTCAGCGTTACTGGGGGACGCCGATTCCTGTGATCTACTGTAAGGAATGCGGGATTGTCGGGGTTCCCTATGAGGATCTGCCGGTTTTGCTGCCTCCCGAAGTGGAGTTTACAGGGGAGGAAGGTTCCCCCCTTGAAAATGTCGAGGGTTTTGTCAACACAAAATGTCCCAAATGCAGGGGTGATGCCAGGCGGGAAACAGACACGATGGATACTTTTTTTGACTCGTCCTGGTATTATTTCCGTTACACGTCCGCCCATGAAGAGAAACTCCCTTTTGAGCCACGATCTGCCGATTACTGGCTTCCGGTGGACCTGTACATCGGGGGTGTCGAGCATGCCATCCTCCATCTGATCTATGCTCGATTTTTCTGCAAATTTTTTAGAGATTCTGGCTTGACTGCGGTCGAGGAGCCTTTTCCTCGTCTTCTCGCCCAGGGAATGGTGGTCAAAGATGGGGCAAAGATGTCCAAATCCAAAGGGAATGTTGTTGATCCCGATGATATGATCGAAAAATACGGAGCGGATTCTCTAAGGTTGTTCATCCTGTTTGCCTCTCCTCCGGAAAAAGAGTTCATCTGGACTGATGAGGGCGTCGACGGGTGCTTCCGGTTCCTGAACCGCCTCTGGACAATTGAGGAGGAAAATCTGGATCTGTTTTCAGAAGAAACCATCAGACAAGAAGAGAAAATGGGAGAAGAAGCGAGGGGATTGAGAGTAAAAATGCATCTGACAATTAAGAAGGTCAGCGAAGACATTGAAAAAAGATACCATTTGAATACTGCCATCAGTTCTTTGATGGAGTTTTACAATCAAATCAAGAGAGATAAAGACATTCTGAGGAAGAGCCAGGAAGGGAGAGCCGTGTTAAAGGAATCCCTGGAAAGCCTTATTCTGTTGCTCTCGCCGTTCGCGCCTCACCTCTGTGAGGAACTCTGGGAAAAAACAGGACACAAGACTTTTCTTTTCAGGACACCCTGGCCCTCGTTCGACCCGAGTTTGGTCAGTGAAGAAAGGATCACGATCGTCGTTCAGGTCAACGGGAAATTGAGAGACAAATTCGAGGCGGAAAGAGAGTCGGCTGAGGAGGAGATAAAAGAGAAGGCCTTGGATTTGACCAGGATCAGGAACATTATGGGAGATAAAAAGCCAAAAAAAGTTATCTACGTCAAGAATAAATTGGTGAATATAGTCCTTTGATCAAATTCAAGATCCGATGAAGAAAATTCTCATTTTGATAGTCACATGCGTGTTCTTTGTCCAGTGCGGCTACCATCTCCGGGGCACAGGAAGTTTCCTTCCCTCTCATATTAAGAGAGTCAATGTCCCGATGTTTAGGAATTCAACAACGCGGTTTGAGCTGGACCTGAAATTGACCCACAGCGTTATCGATGAACTCGTAGCCAGAGGGAAAGTTGATATTGCGGAGGACGTGAAGAACGCGGATGCTGTCCTTATTGGAGAGATCATCTCTTTCAGGGCGATTCCGATCGCGGTTTCCAGGGAGGCATCGGCAGACAGGTACAACATCATCGTTGTCACCAGTATCACTTTTAAAGACTTGGTCACAAACAAGGTTATTTTCTCCAATCCCAATTTTCGCTACCAGACGGAGTACGGGGTGCCGGAGGGAACCGATTTTGAGACTATGGAATCAGAAGCCCTGGATAGTATAGCGGTAAAATTCGCTCGCAGCTTGGTGACCAACATATTAGAGGGATTTTAGGGGGTGTACAGCTTTTTCCTGAATAAGACGGTCAGTGAAGATACAGTTGTCCCCTGTTATTTTTTTTACGGGGAAGAGACTTTCCTCGCCCATCAGTTTGTCAGCGAACTCAAAGAAATCCTGATTTCTGAAGACGTGCAGGAATACAACGTCGAGAGGTTCAGTCTGGATGAAAACTCCTGGGCAGAAGTGGTCGACCTGGCCAGGACCATTCCTTTTTTCCTCTCCCCCTGGCGTATAATCGTCGTTGAGGCGTCCCAGGGAAAAAAAGAAAGCCTGTCCACCACAGAACAGAAGATATTGGGAGATTATTTCACTTCTCCATCCTCGCGGACTGTCATCGTTATTGTTTTTTCAGGTAAGATCAGGAAGAACAGCCCATTCTTCAAATTCTTCTCATCTCTTCCCTCATCGGTTGCGCTCTCCAAAGAATTGAGGCCTCTCAAACAGAGAGCTCTGTATGCCTGGATGGATAAGAAATTTTCATCCCAGGGGAAAACAGCAGCTCCCGAAGCTATGAAAAGGCTCGAGGAATTCACCGGGAACGATCTCCGAAGAATCAATAGCGAGCTGGAAAAGCTGATCACATACGTGGGGGAAAAGAATGTTATAGAGTTGGATGATGTCAATCAGATTTCCGGCAGGGTGAAAACTTATTACGAGTGGGAGATATCTGACAGCCTGTCCAAAGCCGATTTTGATCAGTGCCTGGTTGTTTTGGATAATTTATTCAAGGAAGGGACCAAGCCTGAATATATCCTGGGATCAGTGGTGAGATTTTTCCGAGATATCTTCCAGGCCAAGCTTTTGATCAAGGAGAAGGATATCGATAAGAAGGCGATATTCAGAGAACTGAGGCCTCATATCCAGGAAAAATTCGGTAATTTTTATACGACTAAATTTAAGGAATTCTTCTCTTTGGTGGAAAGATTCTCGTCGAAAGACTTGAGTCGCATGCTGGCTGAACTTGAGAAGATCGACCTGAGGATGAAAACATCCAGCCTGAATCCCAAGACACTGCTGGAGTCTTTTCTCTCTGAGTATTGTTGCTTTCGCGAAAAAAAAAGGGTCACTTGGAGGGAGGAGAGCTGATCAGTTCGATCTGCCGGCTCAACCTTGATTTATACCTGTTACCCGTATTTTCGTGGAGGGTTCCTTTTTTAATGGATTTATCGATGAGGGAGAATGTCGCGGGGAGAAGTTGTTGGGCGCCCTCATTGTCGTTGTTCTGGATGGCTTCTCTTAATTTTTTGATCTGTTTCCGCAGAGAAGATTTGTTTTGTCTGTTTACGGCATTTCTGCGTAGACTCCGCCGCCACTGCTGTATGGCTGATTTGTGCTGGGCCATTTCTCTCTCCTTTTTGAAAAAGGTATGATAAGATATATCTTCTTCAAAGTCAACTCTCTAAAGGCGAGGAGTCGTGAATCAGTGCAAATATTGGGATGGGAAAGAGTGTGTGCCGGGTTGAATCCGATGTCAGAATTCATCCGCTCCGGACAAGAAGAGAACGTCCCAAACGGCATCTCTGAATTTTAAATTCCAGTGATGGATTAAGATGGAACAGAAGGACCAGAACCGCAGAGTTATGAGGTCAACGTTTATCATGGCCTTCCCGACCTTGCTGAGCAGGATTTTGGGTCTATTCCGGGACATCCTCCAGGCCAAGTTTATGGGGACGGGCCAGAGCATGGATGCCTTCACCATGGCCTATCTCATCCCCAACCTCCTGCGGCGGTTGACAGCGGAAGGAGCGATGACCGCGGCCTTTATTCCCGTTTTTACTCAGATAAAGAAGGAAAAATCAAAAGAAGAACTCTGGAAGTTCGCCAACGCATTCTTCTATGATTTGACCGTGATAATGGCTTGTCTTGTGGTCCTGGGCATAGTCTTTTCTCCTCTTTTAGTCAGGATTATTGCCCCTGGTTTTGGAGAAGTTCCTGGAAAATGGGAGATGACGACTATTCTGACTCGGATCATTTTTCCATATATTTTTCTCGTCAGCCTGGCCGCTCTGGCTATGGCCGTCTTGAACTCTTTCCATAGATTCTTCGTCCCCGCATTTACTCCTGTTCTTTTCAACCTGGCGATTATCACAGGGGCGCTTCTTTTTGCCGATAAAGTTGAGGAGCCTGCCTATGTTTTTGCTGTCGGAGTTGTTATCGGTGGTATTCTGCAGTTGTCTTTCCAGGTGCCTTTCCTATGGCGCAACGGGATGCGCTTCAAGTTCGGCCTGTCCTTTACTCATCCGGCGGTGCGCAAGGCGGCGAAGTTGATGGTCCCGGGTCTTTTTGGTGCCGGGATCATCCAGATCAATTATGCCATAAGCAGAATACTTGCCACTTATTTAGAGGTGGGAAGCGCGTCCTCTCTTTACTATGCCTCCAGAGTTCAGGAACTTACGCTCGGCTTGTTTTCCATCGGCCTTTCGATCGCCCTCCTGCCGACTTTTTCCGAGCAGGCGGTCCGTAAGGATATTCGGGGCATGAAAAGCACGATCGTCTTTTCTTTCAGGTTCATATTTTTTATCACATTCCCGGCTATGGTGGGGCTGCTGGTTCTCTACCGCCCCATCATTCAAGTTCTGTTTGAAAGGGGCCTTTTCGGTCATCTGTCCACTGCCATGGCCTCTCAGTGCTTGTTCTATTTTGCCTTCGGCCTCCCCTTCATCTCCGGCGTGAAGATTCTGTCTCCTGCTTTTTACTCCTTTAAAGATGTGAAAACCCCTGTCATCGTGGCATTTTTTGTGATGATCGCCTACATTGGCCTGTCTTTGATTCTGATGAATCCTTTACGGGTCGGCGGCATAGCTTTAGCCTTGTCCCTGGTATCCGTCTTCAATATGATCGCGCTGTTCATTCTTTTAGAGAGGAAGATCGGCCGAATAGATAAAAAGGAATTTGTCCTATCCGGCGCAAGATCCGCCTTCTCTGCAGGAGTGATGGGCGCTGCGGTCTGGTTTTTCATGAAACAGTTTGATTTTCCTGGAATGATATTCCTGAAGAAACTGGCTGTCCTGTCTTCAGCCGTGGTTTTGGGAATTCTGGCCTATGCAGTGTTGAGCTTACTCCTTAATCCTGAAGATCTCAGAAATTTAAAAGACATCTTTTTGCGTAAAGAAGCATCAAAGAACAGTGGAAAGGGTCAGTGAAGATCGTTCTCCAGAGAGTCAAACAGGCTGCGGTTGAAGTCCAACACAGGACTGCGGGCAAAATCGGCCAAGGAGCTTGTCTTTTTGTCGGCGTAGAAAAAGGGGACTCAGAAGAGGAGGCCAATTATCTGGCAAATAAGATCGTGGAGTTAAGGATTTTTCCGGATGAAGAAGGAAAGATGAACCTCTCTCTCCTGGATGTCAAGGGGGAAGTGCTTGCCGTCTCCCAGTTCACACTCGCAGGGTCTTTGAAGAAGGGAAGAAGGCCCAGTTTTGACAATGCCGAATCTCCGGAAAAAGCGGAGGAGCTCTTTCTTTATTTCGTGAGCCTGATCAAACAGAGAGGTCTAAAAGTCGAAACAGGGGTATTCGGAGCCCTGATGGAAGTCCGTCTGGTGAATGACGGCCCTGTGACCTTTATTCTTGAGAAAAAGAAGCAATAGGGGACGTTCCTCATATTTCCATATTCTAAACCATCTCCAGGATGTGGCCCATTTTCTCTTTCTTGGTCTTTAAGTATTTAATGTTGTTTTTGTTTGGCGGGATTTCGATGGGCACACGTTCGACAATCTCCAGACCGTAGCCCGACAACCCGACGAATTTACGCGGATTATTCGTGATCAGACGAAGCTTATTTGCGCCCAGTGCGACCAGGATCTGTGCGCCTATCCCGTAATCCCTCTGGTCAGCTTTGAAACCCAGCTTCTGATTGGCTTCGACGGTATCGGCTCCGTGGTCCTGGATGGCATAGGCCTTGATTTTGTTGGTGAATCCGATCCCTCTTCCCTCATGGTTGAGAATGTAAAGGATGACTCCTTTTCCTTCCTTGTGGATCATTTTCATGGCCTGGTGGAGCTGCTCTCCGCAGTCGCAACGAATCGAGCCAAATGTATCTCCGGTTAAACATTGAGAGTGAGCCCGGACAAGTGTGGGATCATCCTTTTTGATTTCTCCTTTGACCAGCGCCACATGATGTTCTTTGTGGATGATGTCCTCGAAGATCATGATCTTGAAATCTCCGAATCTCGTCGGCAAACTGGCTTCCTCTATCTTTTTCACCAGTGTTTCGTGCTTCATCCGGTATTTGATGAGATCAGCGATAGTCAGAATAGGGATATCGTGAGTCCGGCTGAGCTCTTCGAGTTGAGGTATCCTGGCCATGGTGCCGTCTTCGCTCATGATCTCGCAGATGACGCCCGCAGGCTTTAAGCCCGCCATCCGGGCGATATCCACAGATGCCTCTGTCTGGCCCGCCCTTTTCAGGACTCCTCCCCCTCTTGCTTCAAGAGGAAAAATATGGCCTGGTCGAGTCAGGTCAGAGGGCTGTGTGTTGGGATCGGTGGCCACCTGGATAGTCTTGGCCCGGTCATGGGCCGATATCCCCGTTGTGACACCCTCTCTGGCATCTATCGAGACCGTGAAGGCTGTCTGGAAGGGGGCCGTGTTATCCCGAACCATTAGAGGCAGATGGAGCTCCTTGAGCCTTTCTTTGGTTAAAGGCAGGCAGATGAGCCCCCGACCATGCTTTGTCATAAAATTGACGATTTCGGGAGTCGCTTTTTCAGCCGCCACCATCAGGTCGCCTTCGTTCTCTCTGTCTTCGTCATCAACGATGATAATGATTTTACCTGCTTTTACGGCTTTAATGGTTTGCTCGACTGTCGCTGCTTTGACTTTTTTCATTTTCGGTCCTTTGTTCTTTTGCTGTTTGACTATGGATTTTCTTTAGATATCCAATTATACACGTATTTGCCGATCATGTCACATTCTATGTTGACTGAGTCTCCTCTTTTGAGATTACTCAAATTGGATTTTTCCAGTGTCACAGGAATGAGTTCAACCTCAATCGATGATGGGCTCAAGTCTGCGATGGTGAGGCTGATTCCGTTCAGAGCGACCGAACCCTTGGGGATAAAATAGGGCCGGAGTTCTGGGGGGTAATTGACGGTCACTCTTTTTCCTTTCTCTCTCTGGCTGATTTTGGTCACCTTGCCCTGGGCGTCTACATGGCCCGTGATCAAATGGCCGCTCAAGGGTGAGGACAGAGTGAGAGGCAGTTCAAGGTTGAGCCTTTCGCCCGGGCGAAAAGATCCCAGGGTTGTTTTTTGGAGTGTTTCCTGGGATAGATCAAAGAAAAAAGTGTCTCTTTCTTTTCTGATAAGGCTGAGGCAGGCGCCGTTGACCGAGATGCTTTCTCCGATTTCCACGGCGGAAAGGCTTGGAGGCACCTCGACAGCGATTTCCTGTTTTCCTCGCCGGTATCCTTTGAATCGTCCCTGATGGTGAATTATTCCTGTGAACATTATAAATATCCTTCCACTATGAGATCTTCATCGATCTGAAAAGAGTGAATTCTTTTCATTGAAAGTGAATCCTTGATGAAGTCTGCTCCTTTTCCCTGGAAAAATGTCGGTGCCGCCTTTCCGCCGATGAGCTTGGGAGAGAGGGTGACAAAGATTTTATCCACAGCTCTTTCCTCAAGCATGGACGTCAGCAGGCGGCCGCCCCCTTCCACAAGAACACTCGATATCTCGTGTTCGCCCAACCACGATAACACCTTGTTTGGATCGATACGGGAAGAAGAGAGGGGGATCACCTCTACGCCCTTTTTCCGCAGGGCATCGGCTTTTTTGGAGGGAGCCTGTTTTAGCGTAAAAACCAGGATTTTTCCCCGGGAAAGAGTGGAGAGAATCCTGGATCCCAAAGGAAAGCGAAGATGAGAATCAAGAATAATCCGTGTCAAACGTTTGCTTCGCCAGTTGGGATGACGGACAGTCAACAGGGGATCGTCCTTGATGAGTGTGTTCACACCGATCATCAGCGCGTCATACTCTCCTCTTAAGAGATGAATGTATTTCCGTGTTTCTGCAGATGATATCCATCGGGAAGAGAATGTTTTGGTGGCCATTTTCCCATCAAGACTGACAGCGACTTTGGCTGCCACAAACGGAATATTTTTTGTGATGTATTTGATATAAGTCTCGTTCAGACGCCTGTTTTTCTCCTGGAGAAGGCCCAGTGAGACCTCTATTCCAGCTTCTTTAAGTTTTTTTATGCCCTTTTTGGATACAAGCGGATTGGGGTCGAAATCGGAAATAACGACTCTTCCGACTCGAGCCTGAAGCAGGGATTCCATGCACGGAGGAGTCTTTCCCCAATGAACGCATGGCTCGAGATTGATGTACGCTGTGCTGTTTCGAGCCAGTGAACCGGCCCTCTGAAGAGCGATGACTTCGGCATGGGGCTTTCCAGGTTTTTCATGATAACCATGTCCGATGATGGTGTCTTTCTTGACAATCACCGCCCCGACATAGGGGTTTGGACTGGCCCATCCGATGGCTTTTTCAGCTAATCCATAAGCCATCTGGAGGTAGAAAAAATCTTTAAGCTCTTTCATGAGAAAAGGGCCTTTGCAAATTCCTGAGGAGAAAAATAGAGCATATCTTTTTCCTCCTCTCCGATGCCTATGAACTTGACGGGGAGTTTCAACTCATCAACGATGCTGATGATGCTTCCCCCTTTGGCTGTTCCATCCAGCTTAGACAGAAAAATTCCGGTTAAACCAGAAAATTTTAGAAATTCCTTGGCCTGGATTAAGGCGTTCTGTCCGATGCTGGCGTCAAGAACGAGGAGAATCTCATGTGGCGCTCCATCGATCTGTTTCGAAATGACGCGTTTGATCTTTTCCAGCTCATTCATTAAATTTGTATTGGTGTGGATCCTTCCGGCCGTATCGATCAGCAGAAATTGGTAAGAATGGGCCTTGAATGAGTCTATGGCGTCGAAGGTCACTGAGGCAGGATCTGCCCCATACTGACCTCTTATAACAGGAATATTCAGTTTTTTTCCCCATAAACCCAGCTGCTCCTGGGCGGCTGCTCTGAAGGTATCAGCCGCCACCATCAGGATGCTCATCCCCTTCTGCTTGAAATGATTAGCCAGCTTGGCCAGAGATGTTGTCTTTCCTCCGCCGTTAACCCCGACCATCATGATGACAGATTGAGAGTGATCAATGTTGAATTCAGAAGGAAATTGGGAAAGTATCTGTACGATTTCCTCTTCCAGGTTTTTTTTGATGGTCTGGAAGGAATCATTTTTTTTGCATTTTTCGCGTACAGCGTTAATAATTTTCTCTATGGATGGCATTCCAACATCTGCCAGAAGCATGGATTCGGTGAGTTGATCCAGAGTTTCATCCAGGCTTTGACTGCTGCGAAGAAGCTCTTCGAATTTTCCAGTGAAGTTTTTTCGTGTTTCGGTCAGTTTCTCTCTGAGATTTCCGAACATGGCACACTCATTATATTTTTCGTGCTTTTTAAAGTCAAAGGGAAGCAGGCGACTTTTTCAAGGGGAAGGGGGACAGTCCCGATTAAACCAATCCCCTGGAAGCATTTTTATTTCCGTGATAATATCTTTGGGAGTCAGGCAATCTGGTTAGGAAGCCATCCGGAGGTGAGCGGGCATGGTTCCTCGAAGAGGAGAGCGAGCCGAGGAATAAGTGGATTTTCCTCGCTGGTGAAAATACACGGGCTGACGAATCAGTTTGCCTGACTTTCAAAGAAATTGCCCCGGAAATAGGGATGTTTACCCGTCTCCTTTTTTTCTTTTTAAGTGAGTGAGATTATGTTAAATTTAAAGATATCGATGAATGATACGATCTGGGTATACAATCCCTCTCAAGAAGAGGCAAAAACACTGTCCCTTGAGCTTGGCATTCCCCTTGAAATCGCTCAGATATTAGTCAACAGGGAAA